>JAEZLY010000269.1 GCA_023414985.1 Bacillota bacterium
ATCATATTCCGGTGCTGCCATGAAATTAGAAATCAGTATAAGTCTTGCATTCGGATTGCTGCGCGCGGCTCTCTCCTTTAAGGATGTGTGGGTTACGATGATCTGAGCCTCTGTCGGAATAGAAGAAACCGGGGAATGAACCACATTAATCTGTCCAAGTCCTGCTTCAGTAAGCTTCTTCTTCAGAATGGTTGCACCCATTGCGCTGGAGCCCATACCTGCATCACATGCAAATACGATGGTCTTAACGTCCTTTGCATCAACCTTAACTGTTGCTGCAGGAATACCCTTAGAAGCGTTCTTCATTTCCTGAACCTTTGCCTTAGCCGCATTAATATCTTCATCCTTACCAAAAATCTTTAATAAAGGAATACCAACGACACAAGCAACTGCTGCAGAGATAAGTACGCTTAAGATAACTGCTACATAGCTACCTCTATGAGTCATAGCCAATACTGCGATGATACTACCGGGAGATGCCGGAGCTATCAAACCGCCGCCAAAGACAACATTTGTTAACACACCACTTGCTCCACCTGCCATAGCAGCTAAAATCAATACCGGATTAGCTAATATATAAGGGAAATAGATTTCATGAATACCACCTAAGAAGTGGATCACGATCGCACCGGGTGCAGAGCTCTTGATCATTCCCTTACCGGCAATCATACAAGCAAGTAAGATACCAAGACCGGGACCGGGATTAGCTTCCAGTAAGAAGAAGATGGATTTGCCCGTTGCTGCAGCCTGTTCCATACCCAGAGGTGTTAAAATACCATGATTTAAAGCATTGTTTAAGAACAATACCTTCGCAGGCTCAATAAAGATGCTTGCTAAAGGAAGTAAATGATTGTCTACGAAGAAACCAACACAGGATTCCATTACTTTATTTAATGCTGTCATGATCGGGCTGATGCCTTTAAGACCGATTAAAGCTAAGCATGCACCGATGATACCAAGGGAGAAGTTATTCACAAGCATCTCAAAGCCTGCTTTGATCTTGCCTTCCAATGCCTTATCAAACTTCTTAATAATGAAACCGGAGAAAGGTCCGATCAGCATTGCGCCTAAGAACTGAGGCACATCTGATCCTACAACCAGACCCATCGTTGCAATCGCACCAATAACGCCACCTCTGACGCCTGCTACAACATTACCACCTGTATACGCAATTAAAAGCGGAAGAAGGAATTTAACCATAGGACCTACTAATGCTGCAAGACCTTCATTCGGGGTAAACCCGTCCGGAATGAAAAACATAGTAATAACACCCCATGCAATGAATGCACCGATATTTGGTAAGACCATACCGCTAAAAAATCTACCAAAAGCTTGAACTTTTTCTTTCATATTCTACCTTACCCTCTCACTTAAAAGATATATAGTTACTTTTATTTTCCGTAGAAATGATTGGCCAATCATCCTCTTAAGATATTTTAATTATAGCGTCATATCATCAATGTTTCAATTTGAACAAAACTGTTTTTGTCGCTATTCGATAATGACATGATTAAATAGCCTGCTTTTTTGGTCAGTTTCTACAGAAATCCAATCCAAAAACCACCTCAGTGCAGATCAATCCCAAGAATAATGTTGCCCATCATTCTTGAAATAATTTTCATAATGACATATAGTTGTCATGTTCAGGATGTTAGACTAAGTTCAGTTCCATAAAGCAAGTAAATCAATAGCGATGCGAAGAGCATGAATAACGCTATCATAAGGGAGAAGGAGTAGAAAAATGAATCAGGAGAAAATTAAGAAGGCAGGAGAAATTGTAGAGAAGAACACAGGAGCAGATTCCTATTGCGTATTGGCACTGATCGATCAGGACGGTTATCCGACAGCCTCCACAATCAGCGCGTCAAAGTCGGAAGGGATTAACCGGATCACCTTCTGTACCGGTATGGGCAGTACAAAAACCAATCGTATCGATCAGCATAAACAGGCCAGTGTCTGTTTCAACTCACCGGAATACAATATCACCTTGGTTGGCGATATCGAAGTCGTAACCGATCCGGAGGTAAAAAAGGAAATGTGGTATGAGGGGTTGGAAAACCATTTCAACGGTCCCGCTGATCCGAACTATTGTGTGTTACGCTTTACAACGAAGCGTTATAACTTATTTGTAGACTGGGAAGAAGAGAGAGGAACGCTGTAGTTATCAGCGTATCCCTGACAGAATTGACAGACATAATAATAAAAGAGCCGGCTTAAAGGAAAAAACTCTAAAGCCGGCTCTTTTCGTATTAGGTCGCTTTATATTCACTGAATAAAGGATAGACTTTAGTCGGTCTTGTAATTGTCACAAATAAATAGTATCATGGATAGAATACAAAAATTAAGCAGAAGGGGAGCAGATCATGGAAGAAAGAAATCCGATCAAGCCTTATATTCATCAGGCAAAATATTATGAAACAGATCAGATGACAGTGGTTCATCACTCCAATTACATCAGATGGTTTGAGGAAGCCAGGGTAGATTTTCTGGAACAGATTGGGCTCGGCTATGATACGATCGAAGCAGCAGGTGTTTACTCTCCGGTTCTGGCTGTGTCCTGTGAATATAAATCCTCGGTACGTTTTAATGAGAAGGTATTGATCAAAGCGTCTCTTAAGTTCTTTAACGGGATTAAGATGAAGATTGGGTATCAGGTATTGGACGAAGCAACAAACCAGCTTAGGGCTATCGGAACCTCTGAGCATTGTTTTGTGACTACGGATTTTAAGCCAGTCAGCCTGAAGAAGGATTATAAAGAAATGTATGAGATATTGAGCAGATGGATTACAGCGGAAGCGTAAAAAAGGGACTGTTTCATGTAATGTGAAACAGTCCCTTCAGCTTAACTAATGATTGCATTCTTCAACATTTACAGTATGCCGGGCTCCACCCGAGGACTAATTATTTGTCATTACCGGAGAGGATCTTCATAAAGTCAGGTGAACTTTTAAAAGCATCGAAAGCCGGCTCAGTCTTGGCATATTCAATATATATCTTATCGATTCCTATTGCCTTTCTCAGATTCTCAAGAAACTCTGCTTCCTTCATCTGAAGGGCATATACTTTACTCTTAATATAGTATCCGGTTCCGTAGGTTGAGTCCATTAGTATTATTTTATCGCATAATGCAATACACTCATCGTAACTGCTTAGACATAGGTAAGAACTCGCTTTATAAGAATAAGCGGTCAGATAGGAAGGTTCTGCAGCAATTGCCTTATCATAATACTCAATTGCATTCTGATATTGCTCCTGAAAATAATAACTATTTCCTATACCGAGAAAAGCATCCCAACTATCGGGCCTAACTTTCAAAGCTTTTTCATATTCAGCACGGGCCGCATCGAACTGTCCCAAGTCATCCAGCGTATCTCCCTTAAAATTATATGCATTCACATACTCCGGATCCTTTTCAATTGCTTTATCAAAAGCTATTAACGCTTCCGATAACTTTCCGGTATTATATAAAGCTGCCCCTTTACTGTAATAAACATAGGCTGTATCTCCTAAGGGCAAATTCATAGCTTTTTCATAGCATTCCAGCGCTTCCTCATATCTGCCCAGATAATAAAGCGAATCTCCCTTTACTATGTATGCATCCATATACTTTGGAACAAGCTCGATGCATTCATTCAGATAAATTAACGCCTCTTCATACTCGCTCTGATAGTAAAGAGCTTTGCCGATATTATACTGATAGTCTGCGTCTTTCGAATCCAGTTGAACAGCTATCCTATAATTCTTTACTGCATCGTCATATTCCTCCAGGCTATAATAACAGTTGCCCAAGCCGTTGTAGACCTCAGCGGCCTCTTTATTTCTCTTTAATGCCTGTGTGTAGTATTCGATGGCATCCTTATATTTTTCTGATGCATAGGCGGATCTGCCTTTTTGGAAGTAATATAAGTAATCATCCTTTGATTTTGCTAAAATTCTGGATAACGCAACAACTGCTACTTTTCCATCTTTATTAATATAAAAGTGAATTCTTGAATTAAATACCTCACCCTTATCCGTCGTCTCAGTATACTTATACGTTAATACGTATTTTACATTTTTAAAATAAGACTTGAAATCCTCAGACTTATTATCAAGCATTCTGTTATATACAATATCCTTCGATAGTTTCTCTTTTGTTCCTTTCCCATATTTTTTGATTACGGTTGTTTCTTTCTCACCCAGATGAATTCCCCTGTAGGTTCTTACTACACCCTCTATGCTTTTATCAACCTTCTTATCGTAAATGAATAAAATGACATCCTCACCGTAATCATCCAGATGATCAAACAGATTATATGTTTCGTATCCATCATCAAACCTTGCCACAAAATCCTTTTTACTCATTTTTTCTGCTGCCATAGCAGATTGCGCAGGTACTAAAAACACAATAATCATCAGTGCTAAAATCACTTTTTTTATGATGCTTTTTGCTCTCATAGGCTCTCCATTCTTATGCGTTTACAAAATTAGGTTAACAATAATCCCCCGAAGGTCACAATTTCCAAATATTAGTTTACCATCAAAATTCAGGCTTCGCAAGGAATATTTGTCACCCCTATCATTGTGTAGAGAAAACCCTTGGGTTTCAAATAAGAAATCCAAGGGCCTTATTGTATATCTATTCTTATTACGAAGAGACTTATTTCAGAGCAGTCATCATTACAATTATTCGCTTTTGACTGTAATCTCTTTGAAGTGGCAATGACTGCCGTTGAGTACACTAAATCCAATTTGCCCGGATCGGTAGGAAGGATCCTTTACTTCAAACATCCTCTCATCATTCAGATATGCCGTGATCAAATCCTGATTCACAATGATTTTCATCCGATAATTCTTACCATACTCAAGCTGAAAGGTTTTCTTATCCAAAATACTGAACTCTTTATGCTTCTTTACCAGGGCAATTGTATTCTTACCATAAAAACCAAAGCCATAGCTTCTGATTCCACCCTGTACTCTGAATAACAAAAGGTGATAATCCCCAATCTGCGGGTTAACCGTACATTCATAGGTGTAATTCCTGTGATCATAATATCCGGTATAAGCTTCTCCTTCATCACAGCAGCTACCGCTCAGATATTCTCCATCCAGCTCCCACAGTCCATTTTTACAGGTAAACTGACTGATTTCCTTGTGCAGCGTGGAATGTCCGAACCCGTAGTTTTCGATTTTCTCTTTGCTAAAATTAATATGATAGGACGGAGCTCCTGAAAAACCGAGATATTTCATATATACGTCCAGAACCTTATCATGAATACCCGTATCCGCGTTTCTATAAAGCGATATTCCAACTTCTTTGATCAGGCAATCCTCCAGCTCAGGTATCCGGAAACTCAGTTCGGACCATCCCTCAGGCAATTCATAATTTTCAGAGGAGTAAATTTTATCATGATTGATATCCGTGATATATATGTTGGAATAAAGAGTAAATCCACTATTATTATACAACGCTGTCTTTACCGTCTGGCCCGGGTACAAAATCGGTGTAAAAGCAGGGTCATATCTGGAATCGTGCAAATCATCAGGTTGATAATAAGTTTTGTGATAAACCATTACCTCTGTACCGTTCTGTAGCCTGTTCGAGGTAATATTCAGGCAGCGTTCACCATCAAAAAGTACATTCTTTAGATTAATCTCCACATGCTTATCCTTTGATTTTGTTCGCATGGCCTGGGTTGATTTCGGCAGCTTAAAATGTAAAATGCAGCCGTTATTATCGAAAATTTCTTTCCATTCGCAGGGAGGGTCTATTCCGGCGATCTTATACCCCAACCCACAAAACAGTTCCGTACTTTTCGCTACCGTAGTAATATTTAAGCCACCAATCACACTGGAGGATAATAACAGATCATTCACCGGCTTGATCCACTTGTCCTCGATACGATCAATTCCAACAAATACCCCCAGGATGGAACCTACATTACCTGCATTGCAATCCGTATCCCAACCGCACATATTACAGATGTATAACGTCTTGCTGTAATCTCCCTCTCCGTATAACATGGACAGCAGCATCACCGCCGCATTCGGAATAATGTGGCAGCTTCCGGGATATTTATCATACCCGAAATTATCATGGATATATTGAAAGCATTTCCTCCATTCCTTTTCTGTATCTGAGTTATAATATTCTATCACTGACTTTGCCACATGATAATATTCTGACTCAGATGGAATAAGAGCTAATCCCGATTCTATGATTCCAATGATAGTTGTCTCACTATAAGCTGCACTGATACAGCCGGCAACAAACCTGGCTCCATTGACACCTTCTCCGTCATGGGAAACTCTCGCCATCTTGGCTGCATATTCTGCTGCCAGTCGAGGTTCTCCCGGAGCTATGAACCCCCAGCAGTCACTGAAAATCTGTCCACCAATCTGCTCGGCACAGGCGAGCCCGTTCTGCAAGGAGGAGCCCGATCTTGGAGCATCAATCCCATGCTTCATATTGAGATAAGCGGTATGCTCTGTAGATATTCCATATCCTCCCCACCAGAAGAAACCGTGGTTTTCCGGAGCATAATTCAGCCAGGTATAGCCCATCTCCTTTTCCGTGATAGAGTCGATTGCATAACAATAATCCTTCAAAGCCCTGACAAAGAACAAAGGCCCGTTACTGTCATCATCTGCCGCATAATCCTTATAATCTACCAGGTATTCGTTTATTTCGCCATATATCTTATTAATCTGCTCGTAGGTCCAGCCTTCGATCGGTGAACCGAACCGGATCCCTATGATCTTACCCAGCCAACCCGCATAAGTCCTTTCAATATAATCCTGCTGTATCATTGATCTCACTCCTTTATGACTTTATACTGCCGGCAGTCATACCTTCTATAAAATAATTCTGCAGCATGATAAATACAAATACAATCGGGATCATGGATATCATTCCGGCAGTAAATATCATTGCCAGATTGGATCCCTTTTCTGCAACGAATAATACGTATCTGGTTGATACTGTTTTTAACACGGTATCCTGTAAGAAGGTATTTGCAACAGTAAACTCGTTCCATGTACTGACAAACACAATCAATGCAATCGTAGTGGCAATCGGCTTGGACAGTGGGAAAATGATCTTCCTAATCACCTGAAATGTGGTACATCCGTCAATCACGGCTGCTTCACTAAGTTCATTCGGAATCCCCAGAATAAAGGTCCTTGCTAAAAGTATGTTAAACGGAAGGTTCATCGCTATATAGATCAAGATCAATCCCATATGGTTGTTGACCAGATTCATCTCAGAGAAATTATAATACAGCGGGGCAAGATAAGACAACAAAGGAATCGACATGGCTACACCAAAGTAGATAATCAGAAAGTTCTTTATCCTGATATTAGTTTTTGCCATAAAATAACCCATCAGCATAGAAAACAGTAAAACCACTAAGGTCGTAACGATACTCACCGTAATACTGTTCAGGTATGCCCTTGCATAACCTCCAATCCGCCATGCATCCACAAAGTTATCCAAATTTGCCTGTGTAGGAAAGCCTATCGGAAATTTCTTAATCTCCTTATCTGTACGAAAAGAGTTAAATGCAATGATAATAATCGGTATGATTTGGAAAGCTGCTACGAGCATCAGAAACAAATGTAAAGTAGTACGCTTGATTTTTCTTTTCATACTTACTAATCCTCCCCTCTCTTTCTAATTAACGCAAAGACTCCCAGGATAGCAAAGGAGAGAATAGCCTGGACAACAGCAATAGAGCTGGCATATCCGGCTTGATATTTAAATAATGAATTCTTATAAAGCATGGTAGATAGCAGCTCTGATCCTGCTCCGCCCTTGGTCATAACCCAGACATACTCAAAGGTACCGATTGACCAGACCATGGTAGAGGTAATAATGAAAATAATTGTATTCTTAATCCCGGGTATTGTAACATATCTCATTTTTTCCAAAGTGCTGGCACCTTCTACGTCGGCTACCTCGTATAAGGAGGGATCAATTTGCTGAAGTCCGCTCATGAAAATTACCAGAACAAAGCCCCACCAATGCCAGTTGTCTACCATCGCCACCGATAAAAGTGCGTTTTTCGGAGCCAACCAGTCCCTTGCTATAAAATCGAGATGAAGCTTCTCAAATATAACGTTGATACCGAAATATGGATTATAAAAGGTAGCAAATATTTTACCAGCAATTGCGGCTGATATTACATACGGAAGGAAGTAAATCGTTCTGTATACTATCTGCCCTTTTTTAATTTTCGAAAGGAAATAACCTATTACAAAGCCAAGGATAATCGGTATGGTTAAAAATACCATCATCCATTTTAAGTTATTGAATAGCGCCTGATAAAACTCAACATCGTGAAACAACTGAACGTAATTCTCTAAACCGATAAAACGTTTTTTACCTATACCGCTCCATTCTGTAAAAGAGCTATAGACTGTATTCAGTGACGGTACAATTACCAACAGAAAATGGTACAAAAAGATTGGTAAGACTATAAAATAAGCTATTTTATTTGCCCTTTTTTCAAATGCTGCTTTTGATTTTTTTACCATGTTTGCTCCTTATAGATTACTGTCCTATATGTAAAAATCAATGTAATAGAAGGAGAAATCTCCTTCTATTACATCAATTCACTACGACCTATATCTGATTAAGGGAGAACTGGCATTGCGCCGGCTCCTCGTTCTTTATCAGTTAAAGTCTGTACCTGTGTCAAATAATCCGGAATGGAAATATTATTCTCCATCACGTTTACGATACCTTCATAGATATACACTCGCGTCTCCGGGGGATAGAATGCATAGGTTGTATATCCGTAGTCACCTTTATTTAACGAATCATTTAACATCGTCCACATATTTTGTACAACAGGATCCAGTGCCCCGAACTCGGATGCATCAATTGACATCGGCGCTACATCTAGGCCTGCTGCCAGGAAATCACTCTGAATATCCTGAGAAAGTAATTTATTAAGAAGATATCCGGCCAAATCAGGAGCTTCCGTATCCTTGGAAACACACCACATACCGCCAACTGCGATCGGTAAGTGAGGCTTTTCTGTATCATTGATGGCAGGATGCAGCATGACTCCGATTTTATCCTTCTGTGCCTGATCCAAAGGTGTAATCCAATAGGTAGCCCAAGTACCTTCTAATTTAAATAAAGCCTTATCGTTAGTAAATGCATTGATGGCATCATCGCTTGTTAAAACATAGGACTTGCCATCTGCCAAATATCCCTTATCATGCCAGTTCTTATAAGTTTCAATCGTCTTGACAAATGCATCGTCCGTCCATTTTGCTCCGTTATTTCCCTGCAGAACGTCCTTCACTAAGCTTCTGCCGGTATAGCTCAACATAACGGATAAGTACCATTCCTGAGCCCACGGCCAATCCTGTGAACCAAGCATAATCGGCGTATAACCGTTATCCTGTGCAAGCTGAAGGGCATTTTCAAATTCTGCCTTGGTATCGATATCTTCTGCTGTAAGTCCAAGCTTAGCCATGATGTCTTTATTATACCACAGAACAATACCTTCATAGCCGTAAGGTAAGGTATAGACCTTATCATTTACCTTGGACAGGTTGTAAGCCCAGTCAAACAGAGTATCACTCCACTTGCCATTCTCAGCATAGGAGGTTACGTCTAATAGCAAATCTTCCTTTACATATTGAGCCACATCTGCCGGAGAATCAAGTACAAAAAGATCCGGTTTATCATTGGAGCTCATTCTGGTATTTGTGATGTCTTTTCCTTGAGCAGATGAAAATTTCAGCTTATAATTTGTCTTGTTCTCCGTATTGTATTCACTGATGAATTTGCTGAAGGTCTCTTCAAGTGTTGCGATTTGCTTCTCTTCTGTGGAAGGAACTGATACTTCAAACTCTTTTTCCTCCGCAGTACCTTCTTTACTTTGATCGGTTACTTTAGAATCTGTTGCTGTGTCATTCGGCTTTGCTGCATTTTCAGGTTTTGAACAACCATACATACCAATGGATGTCAATATCAGACAGCAAATCAACGCTACAATTGATACTCTCTTTTTCATAACTCTCTCCTTTTTATTTTATTTATTCTCTTTACGTAACTCCTGAGTCAGCCTGTCAATTGATCTTCTTTCCGGAATTGAACTCTGCGCTCCTTTTTGAGTTACGACTACAGACGATACAATATTGGCAAATTCGATTGCCTCTTGGGTGCTCTTTCCCTCGGCCAACGCAACAGCCAAAGCGCCGACAAAGCTGTCACCGGCTGCTGTTGTATCTTTGGCCTTCACCTTACGCACCGGATAGATCACTGTTTCTTCCGCATTTGTATGAAGCGCGCCTCGCTCTCCCAAGGTAACAATCACATTATTTGCGCCTCTTTCTCTCAGCTTTTGGGCTGCCGTCTCCACCGATTCAAGATCAAGACCGGTTCCATTCATCATCTTGAGCAGCTCTGTCTCATTGGGCGTTAGATAATCAATCATCTTAATTGTTTCATCGGGTATAGCCTCGGGTGCCGGTGCCGGATTTAATATCACCGTCTTCTTCAGCTCTTTCGCCCTATGTATCGCATAATAAATAGCATCATATGGTATTTCCATCTGCAGCATAACGATATCACATTCTTGAAATAGCGCATCCTTCTGCTTCAAATACTCTATATCACATTCCGTATTAGCTCCGGGTATAACAACGATACTATTATCTCCGTCTGCGTTGATATAAATTAAGGCTGTTCCTGTATTATGGCAATTGCTGATCTTTAAATTTGTGACATCCACATTGCTGTTGATTAAAGCTTCCTTTTGGATTCGGCCAAACTCATCGTCTCCTATGCAGCCTAAAATTTTCACAGAGCCTCCGAGCTTACCAACCGCACATGCCTGGTTTGCTCCCTTACCTCCGGGGATATAACGAAGTTC
>JAEZLY010000293.1 GCA_023414985.1 Bacillota bacterium
AAAAACCATCTGCCTGGTACTGATATCCTCCAGTCTTCCCCTGTTTACGATCACAATAAGAAGCATAGCCCCTATGACACCGAAGATAGCACCGGAAGCTCCAATGGAAACGGTTATTCCTTCCGACAGCTGATTATATTCTTTCCACATATTATAACCGATTGAAGTAATCCCCGCAAGAATTCCTCCACCCATATATAGTATCAGATATTTCAGTTTGCCGGCAGCACGCTCTAAGTTGTCTCCTATAAAGAACAGAACCAGCATATTGTTAAATATATGGCTTAAGTCCGCATGAAGAAACATCGAAGTAATAATACGGTAATATTCTCGTCCCTTCACCACCTTATACCAGGACAAGGCTCCGTTTGACAATGTATTTTCTGTCCCTCCGAAGACCGGTGTATAGTAGGTCAGGATAAATACCAGCAAGTTTAGAAGGATGATCACCGTATTTACCGGAGAAAGGAGCTTGTATTTCTTTTGCGGAGGCTGATATACAGGGGCATAGGCCTTTGGGGAATAATCAGACTCCCTCTGTTTCAGCTCCTGTCTTACGAGAAGCTCTTCATCGAGAATCTGTTCTATCCTGTTTCTGAAATCCTGCAGCTCTGTGCTCAAGGGGCTGTCGGTATATTGATTTTCGTAAAGCATCAGATGGAGCGAGTCCAGATCAATGATCCAATGACTGTTCTTCGGCTGATCGATACAGAGCTGCCTCGCATTCTCCGGGGAAGCTGTCAGTATAAGACTCAGAAGTTGGATATTTTCCGGATTATATTGCTGCAAGCTGAGCTTCATCTGCTCCAATATGTGTCCGTACTGCTCCCGGGTAATCTCATTGCCGTCTATCGCATGGATAACGGAAATCAACCTCAGGTGGGTTTCTTCACCGGCGGTCTCGCTCTCATCCGGCCGATAGAAAAGATAAATTCCCGGAGCATTGGAATTCATCCGGATAAACCCCATATTTGTAAAGATTGTGTCCAGTCCTTTTTCTATCATATGGCTGTCCTTTTCTAGTGCAAAATGATAAGGCTAATCTTCCCATGTAAAGGAACGTTTCACTGCCTTCTTCCATCCGGCAATCAGACTCTCCCTCTTCTCCTGGGACATATTCGGGCGGAAGGTCTCTGCCAGTGCCCAATTTGTCTTAATTTCCTCCGTATCCTTCCAGAAGCCGACGGCAAGTCCTGCCAGATAAGCGGCTCCGAGTGCGGTGGTTTCGATACATTCGGGCTTCAATACCTCTGTATTTAGGATATCTGCCTGAAACTGCATCAGGAAACGGTTTGCACAGGCACCACCGTCTACCTTCAGGGATCTCAGCGTAATTCCCGAGTCTCCCTCCATCGCCTTTAAGACATCCTGCGTCTGATAAGCAATCGCCTCCAGCGTCGCACGGATGATATGGTCCCGATTGCAGCCTCTGGTTATACCTACAATTGCTCCTCTGGCGTATTGATCCCAGTAGGGTGCGCCGAGACCGGCAAAGGCCGGAACAACATAGACTCCATTCGTATCCGGTACCTGCATTGCGAATTTCTCACTTTCTGCAGCATTACGGATTAACTGAAGCTCATCTCTAAGCCACTGTACGGCTGCTCCGGCAACAAATACACTACCCTCCAGAGCGTAGTTAACCTGTGGTCCGATGGATGCGGCAATGGTCGTAATCAGCCCATGCTTGGAGGTAATTGCTTCGCTTCCGGTATTCATAAGCAGGAAACAGCCGGTACCGTAAGTATTTTTTACATCGCCCTTATGATGGCAGCATTGACCAAACAGGGCTGCCTGCTGGTCTCCCGCGGCTCCTGCGATGGCGATGGCCTCCCCGAATAATGCCCTGTCGGAATAGCCATAGACACAGCTGGACGGTCTCACCTCCGGAAGCATCTGAACCGGTATATCAAGCTCTCCCAATAGCTTCTCATCCCAGGTCAGTCTTCTGATATCAAAGAGCATCGTCCTGGATGCGTTCGAATAATCAGTGACAAAGGTCTTTCCCTTCGTCAGGTTCCAGATGATCCAGGTGTCTACCGTTCCGAAGAGAAGGTCTCCAGACTTGGCAGCCTCTCTGGCACCGGGTACCTGATCCAGGATCCATTTAATCTTTGTTCCTGAGAAATATGCATCGGGAATCAATCCCGTCTTATCCTTAATATAGTCTTCCCATCCCCTTGCTTTCAGCTCCTCAATCATGTCCGAGGTTCTGCGGCACTGCCAAACGATGGCATTGTAAATGGGCTGCCCGGTATGCTTATTCCATACGATTGTCGTCTCTCGTTGGTTCGTGATGCCGATGGAGGCGATCTGATCGGCAGTAATACCGAGCTTTGCCATGGCCTCTGTCGCCACAGAGATCTGTGAGGACCAGATTTCCATCGGGTCATGCTCCACCCAGCCCGGCTTAGGGTAAATCTGCGTAAACTCCTTCTGAGCTATGCTTTTCATTTTCCCCTGTTTATCGAATATAATGCACCTGGAACTTGTCGTGCCCTGATCAAGGGCCATTACATATTCTTTCAAAGCAACCTCCATCTGCCGCCAAGCGGCGAAATAAAAATTGAATCTATTGCACCTTCGTGCTAAAAATCACTGCAATTGCTGCAATTGCAAGTATTACATTAAGTAACAATAATAGTCCGAAAAAAATACGGTCTCCAAGCTTACCCTTCCACTTTTCCTTCAACTTCAAGGCTGTGCTGAATATCAGATAAGAGGAAAAAAGCAACAGCACGATTCCCTTGATCACTGCATTACCAATGAAGATGGTGAGGATAAGAAGTAACAGCAGGATCGTTGTGGATATAGCATCATATCGTCTCTTCATATCAGTACCTCCTATTCTATAAAGAAAGATTGCTTCAATAGTATTTTATACTTTCATTCCATTATTTACAAGGCTTTTATTACCGTGGGAAGCTTCACCTGCTCACCGAATTCCTGCCGTTTGACATTCCCTTCTGATGTGATTATAATGGAATTATTAGGAAATTGTAGGGTTGTTTTACTGAAAGGTGCAGCGAATTATGAGTATTTTGACCTCTCTGAGGAGATTATTTCGAAATACGAAGGTCAAACAGCAGTTAAACTTTATCTATTTTATATGCATTTTCCTCCCAATCCTGGTCATCGGAGTTACGCTCCTATTAAAATCAAACAGACTCCTGCTGGATCATTATCAGAACTTAGTAGAAGCAGAAAATACCCGGGTAAAATCAATCATGTTTGATGTTACCACAACGGCATATAATATTTCAGATGAGATCTTTACTGACAGGAATCTGCAGGCCTTATTGGAACGCCGATATTTGAATGAGCAGGAAGCGAATAAAAGCTGCCGGATCTATTACGATAAAATCAGAAACTATATCACAAAAAATACTTTTATTTCCTCTATCGATCTGTACATAACAAATCCGACAATCACCAATTACTCAACGATTAAATATGCTACGAGGGATATCTCTCGGAATGAGTGGTATCAGCAGGCCAGCAATCAGGCTGATATTATCTGGAAAAGCCTGGAGACCATAGATAACTGGGATCATACCGCACAGGAGCTTTGCCTGATCAGACGTATTCCGGTCATATCCACAGGGGAATATGCCATATTAGTAATACGGATCAGCAATAATTATCTAAAAAACAGGATCCAAAACTCTCTTTATAATACTGTGGCGGTCAATCAGGATCCCGTATTCTTCAGCACAGATCGGAATCTGTCCGGTCAGCAGCTAAGGATATCGATTGATTACAGCAAAGAACGATATCTTTATTCCGGTCGCATCAACTATGGCGAACAGGAAGCAATTACTCATATCTCTACCTTACTGCCTTATACCTCAAAGGATAAGATCTATATCATAACAATGGATTTTAATGCTCTGCCGGATTCCAGAACGATCCTACTGACTTTTGCGGCAATTATCCTGCTGTCCTCCGTTCTCTTGCTCATACTGTTTACCATTTTTACGAACCGGTTCAGTGCACGCATTATTACCCTGCGCGGGGAAATGCATAAAGCAAGTGAAGGGAACTACGACATTATTGATACCTTTCGGGGTGAAGATGAACTCAGTGAGGTATTTTCCGATTTAAAGGTTATGATTCACAGTATTAAGCAGATGGACTCCCAAATGTATGAGGCCAGGCTCCAGGAGCAGCTGCTGAAGAACCAGCAGCAGAAAATGGAGTTCAAGATGCTGGCCAGCCAGATTAATCCTCATTTTCTATATAATACGCTGGAGACAATCCGTATGAAGGCCCTTACAGAGGGGAATAAAGAGGTGGCAAACGCGATAAAGCTATTGGGTAAATCCATGCATTATGTATTAGAGAACAACGGAACCGCCTCCACCACTTTAAAAAAGGAATTGGATTATATCTCAACCTATCTCGCAATTCAAAAGCTACGCTTTAACGATAAGATAAATTATATACTAACAGTTCCGAATGATCTGAATCTGGACGAGTATCAGATTCTTCCCCTTCTTCTGCAGCCGGTAGTGGAAAATGCCATCCTGCATGGGTTGGAAAGCATCGAATATAATGGACTGATTACAATTACTGTTCAGACCCGGCAGGAGGAGGTTCTTATCATCCGGATCTCCGATAACGGTCATGGAATGACAGAAGAAGAACTTACGGAGTTACAGTATAATATTAATGATTCAAAGAAAAAATCAAACACAAGTATTGGACTGCATAATATCAATCAACGCATTAAATTATTTTACGGAGAAGCTTACGGCATGGAAATTCAGAGCAGTCCGGAGGACGGAACCCTTGTAATCCTGACTATTCCTTTACACAATACAATGGAGGAATAACCCATGATGAATGTTTTTATCGCTGATGACGAAGCAATGATTCGCGAAGGATTAAAGTTTATCATTGACTGGAAGGAGCTTGGCTTTTCCATATGCGGTGAGGCCGGCAACGGTGAAGATACTTTAAAAGGAATCTTAGAGTTAGAACCTGAGCTTGTATTACTGGACATCCATATGCCAAAGCTCTCGGGGACAGAAATCGTTCAACTCGCCAGAGAAAATAATTTCAAGGGCCATTTTATTATTCTGAGCGGCTTTACCCACTTCAAATATGCCCAGACTGCAATCCGCTACGGTGTTAATTTCTATCTCACGAAGCCGATTGATGAAGATGAATTGTTCCAGGCTGTGAATACCGTCAAAACCACCTTGCTTGAAGAGCAAAAGCAGACCCATACAATGAAGCATTATTTTGAAAAAGCCAAAGATGCATTTCTGCGTGATATTTTACTGAATATCAGCGACCTTCATTCCATCAACATGAGCGAGATTGGTTTAGCAGCTGACGTCTACCAGGTTGTTATCTATGAAAACTACAGCCAGGAATCCGGCAATCAGACCTATCATTTTATCGATCTTTTAAGAGTATCCAGTCAAGGCTATCATTCCTTTGAGCATATCAGGATACATCAAAAGGATACGATTCTGCTGAAAGGCGGTTTTGCGATGGACCGCTTTCAGGATTGCCTGCGGCATTATAAGGTAAATCCTCAGAAGGGTTCCCCGTTAGATTCTTTATTTATAACCTATGGACGACAGGTAAAGAATCTCGAAGAGATCCATCTTTCCTATGAAGATGCACTGTATCTCCTGAATCGGCGCTTCTTCTGTGAGCAGAATCAGCATGTGATCGGATATCATCAGCTCCCCGATCACGCTGACCCCGCTTATATCATTACACCAACCGAAACGGATCAATATTGTGAGACTCTCTGCGGCTATATCAAGAGCTGCAATCGGAGTATGCTGGCAGAGACCTTATCCGAGCTGGAAAAGAAGCTTTATCATACAAAGACAGAGTTATCAGATATTAAATTGTTCCTGACCGATATCTACCTTCAGGTAAAACAAACCATTACCCGGGATTACAGAGCGGTAGATATCCCGTTTCCTACAAACTTCTCCGTAATACAATTCATAGAGAGCAAATATTACCTGTTCGAAATCATATTGTTCTTCTCCGAGCAATTTGAAATGATCATGAATGCCATTGGCAATTCTGCAAATAACAGCATTTGGGACGATATCATCCATTATATCAATCATAATTTCCGCGATAATATTAAGCTGGAGACGATTGCTCCTCTGTTTGGCTATAACAGCTCTTACTTAGGAAAAATGTTTCATAAGAAAATGGGTGAGTGCTTTAATTCCTACCTGGATCATGTCAGAATCAATCACTCGAAGGAGCTTCTGCTCCGTAAGAATATGAAGGTATATGAAATAGCGGAACAGGTCGGCTATCATAATGTAGACTACTTCCATAAGAAATTTAAAAAATATGTCGGAGAAAGCCCTGCCGAGTACCGCAAGAAGTTCAGTACATAATATTTGTCTTCAGCCTCAGCCTATCCAACGACACGAGCGAATTGTGATGGAGTAGGTAAGGATAACTTCATTGTTTATCCTTACCTTTCCCTATATCATTTTATTGTGAAGCTATCCTATTCCAGCTCAAGTAAAATTACATCCTTCGGCTTCATCACAAGTCTTCGGCCTTTTTCGTATAAAGTATCGGTTATTAAATCAACACCACCCTCCTGAAGCTCAACCATTTTCTCTTCGTCGGCATGATTCAAAAGGAACAGAAAGCGTTTCTCTTCGTTCTTTCTGATGACTGCTTCCACCTGCGAAGGGGTATTCCATACCGGCTTGATCTTCTTTTCTTCACATACATTCCTTAAGAACAGCTTGTAGAAGTCAGAATTAGAACGGGTGCCGATATAATAAGCAATACCTTTTCCAAAATAATTTTTTGTAATACAGGGGGTGTCCCGGTAAAAATCACTTTCGTAATAGCTTAAAGCCTCTGCACCTTCCAAATGCATGATATCGCACAGCTGCTTTGCAGGATAGCGTTGTCCCTCAAAGGAGAAGGAATTTTCTTTCCCATTTGGCAGTGCATCGATTTCTTCTGCCCAGATTCCCAGGATATCTCTTAATCTGCCCGGATAACCGCCGGTAATGACGAGGTCATTTTCATCCACAATCCCGCTGAAGAAGGTAGTAACGAAGGTTCCTCCGCCGCGTACATACTCTCTTATTTTTTCATCCTGATTTCTCTTGGTCATATAGAGAAGCGGTGCAACCACGACCTCATAGCTGTCTAATAGATCCTCCACACCGATGATATCGACCGCGATATTTCTGTCATGAAGTGCCGCATAATAATTCAGGACCTCCTCCTGATACTTCAGCTCACAGCTTGGACCTGCAGAATATTCGATTGCCCACCAGTTATCCCAGTCAAACAGCAATGCCACCTTAGCTTCACAGCGTGAGCCCAGGGTCTTATCCCCGATCAGCTTTAATTCTTCTCCCAGAGCAGTAACTTCCCGAAATACTCTGGTATTTTCATTTCCCACATGATCGATCACGGCACCATGATATTTCTCACAGGCGCCGATGCTTCTACGCATCTGAAAGAACATCACAGCATCAGCTCCATGTGCCACGGCCTGATAACTCCAGAGCCGCATGACATTCGGACGTTTCAGTGTATTGTATGCCTGCCAGTTCGTAACACTAGGTGTCTGCTCCATCAGTACAAAGGGTAGACCACCCTTTAAGCCCCTCATCAGATCATGGCTTAATGCCAGCCTGGATGCAGGATCTCCACTAGCAGGATAATTGTCCCAGGATACAAAATCCATATGCTTTGCCCACTTCTGATAATCTAAGGGTTTATAAAAGCCCATCAAATTGGTGGTAACCTGGATATCCGGTGTGATTGCCTTAATCGCTTCAGCCTCCGCTTTATAATTCTCCAGCATGCTGTCAGAATTAAATCTGCGGTAATCCAGGGAAATACCTTGAAACATGGTTCTTTCGTATGCAAAATGTTCACTTAACATATTCGGAAGTACGACTTCCTCCCAATCATAAAAGATATGTCCCCAGAAAGAGGTATTCCATACCCGATTAAGCTCTTCCAATGTTTTATACCGTTTCTTCAACCAGATCCGGAAGGCTTTTTCACAGTTTTCACAGTAGCATTCCCCTCCATACTCATTGGAGATATGCCAGGCTACTATATTCTCATAGTTACGATATCGAAGCGCCAATTCCTTCGCTAAAGCGACTGAGAACTTTTGATAGGTCGGGCTGTTCGGACAGGAATTATGCCTCCCCCCGAATTTCCGCTTCATACCGCCAAACTCTGTTCGTAATATATCCGGATATTTTTTTGCCATCCAGGCAGGATGTGCTCCCGTCGAGGTTGCCAGACATACCTTTAATCCGTTGGCTGTTACCAGCTCCATAATTTTATCCAGCTGATCAAAGCAATACGTTGTTTCATTGGGTTGGAGCGCAGCCCAGCTGAATACATTGAGCGTAACAATATCAATCCCTGCCAGTTTAAACAGGCGCATGTCCTCTTCCCATATTTCTTCGTCCCACTGCTCCGGATTATAATCACCGCCATAAGGAATCTTATTGATTTTACTGCTGTTTATCATACGATCGCTTCCCTTCAAAAAACTTCCTAACAGATAGAATGTATTACATATTCCATTTGTTAGGAAGTTTTATGAGATTATTTTTAATTTTAACTTACTTTGCTGCAGCTGCTGCTATTCTTGCATCATTCTGATCCTTTGCATTCTTCATATCTACTTCCATTACCTTATCATAACCAAGACCATTGACCGTATCCTGCATCTCCTTTAATAGAGAATTGAATTCCTCCTCATTTGCTGCAAATACCATCTTCCAGGAATTCTCGATAATCTTTGCTTTACATTGACCTCTTAGGGTAGTAATTTCAGAATCCTCCTGAGGTGCAATATAGGAAGAGCCGGGTGCTACCATTAACTTATTGTTGTTCTTCAGGAATTCAATTGTCGTCTTCGCATTCATCTTAGTCTGCCAATCTGTATCAAGTGCAGTTGAATTAGCGGCAATTACACTTTCCCATAAGGTATAATTGTAGGGATACCCGGTACTCGGATTGGTATCACTGGGTGTAACCGTTACGAAGTTAAGCGCCGACACACCGTCTTTCCAGGTTCCTCCGCCCCATTCCTCCGGAACGATCGTCTCTCCGCCTTCAAAGAATGCTTTCAGGCCAAACTCTGTTAAGACAGGCTTCCCGTCCTTTAATTCCCAGGTTAAGCCTTCCGGACCGCTGGAGGAAGAGGTCTGTGCAGTAGCATCGCAAATTCCTTCCGGGGAGTATAGCCAGTCAATGAAGTCTGCAAGTCTTTCTTTATCCGCTGCCTTACTTCCGATCGCAATCATCTGTCTATTGCCGTTCGGCGTGCATCCATAAGAGAAGTCCTTCATATCATCGATGGAAGAAATCATAAAGCCTTTTCCGGCAGCTTTTCTTTCCGGTGTATTGTAAGCAGACTGGCAGGACCAAGGCCAGGGAGAATATAATATCTGCCCATCCTGGAATTTTGCATACATGGTATCATAATTCTGAGTTGTTGATTCCGGATCCATCAGTCCCATCTGATTTGCCTGATAGTAGAACTTCAACACTCTTACATACATACTGTTGCTGTCAATAATACTCTGGTAATCGGAACCGTCTGCTCTGGCCAGTACGAAGCCTAATTCATCATAGCCATAGAAGCAGGTGGGCTGTTTTGCCAGGCACATCATGTTGCCGTCCCAATCCTTAAATAGGGAGAAGCCATAGGTCGGTTTCCCTGAATCACTGGTGGGAACTGCCTCCTGCATGGACTTTAATACCGGCAGCATATCCTCCAGCGTTTTCATCTGAGGATAACCAGCCGCTTTGTAGGCGTCCCAGCGAAGATAAGGTCCAAAGGTAGGATCGAGGCCTTCCGAAGGATTGGTAGCCGGCTGTTCGGATACGCTGGAAGGAATACCGTATATTTTTCCGTCACCGACTAAGGAATTCAGAGAGTCTATCCCGGCCTGGTACTTCTTTAAGTTCTCTTTATCGGCAATCAGCTCTGTCATATCTGCTAATAAACCTGCGGTAACCATATCCTGTAATCTACCGCCATCTGCGCCATAAATAATTAAATCACCAAGCTCGCCTGCTGCCGAACGTGTCTGATATAACGTATCCCCACCGCCAGCCACATTCGGAGCGATGATGTTAAGCTCCATGTTGAACTTTTCCTTCACAATCTTTGCGAACCAGCCGGATTGTATTCCCTGGTAGTTTGCGAGACCAGCGAAGACGTCCACGGTGATAAAGTCCTTATACTTTTCTGTCTCAGCTTTTTTTGTATCCTCCGCTTTTTCAGCCCCGGAGGTGACTACCACATCGGTTACTGCCGGTTCCTCTGCTTTTTTATCACAGCCGGTCAGCATAGCTGCCATTAAAACTACGCTTAACAATACACTAAGTAATTTCTTCCCCAGTAATCTTGCCCTCATACCTTTTCCCTCCAATACATTTTTTATATTCTTAGCAAAATAAATAATCTAATTTATTTTGTTTTGCCCCGTGAAACACTTAAGCTTAGCCCTTTACAGATCCGATCATGATACCTTTGACAAAATATCTCTGGAACATAGGATAGATGCATAGGATCGGCAATACCACAATCACCGTAACAGACATACGGATCGAGGTCGGCGTCTGCTGCGTTGCAAGCGTCATCACATTATTGCCTGTTCCTGCTGCATTATTGATCAGAGCCTTCAGAGAATTTGCCTGATTGATATAGCAATATAATAAATACTGCAGGGAATATAATTTCTGCTCGGTAACATAAATCAAGGTATCATAAAAAGAGTTCCATTGCCCCACCGCCGAGAATATCGCTATGGTTGCTAAAATCGGTTTGCAGGTAGGAAGTATGATCTTTCTGAAGATTCTGATAATTCCTGCACCGTCAATTTCAGCAGCCTCCTGCAAGGAAGCAGGAATAGATTCTACATACGTCTTAACAAGAATAATATTAAAGGGCTGTACAATCATCGGAATGATATAAACCCAGAAATTGTTCGTCAGACTAAGGCTCTTCATCGTCAAAAACATGGGAATTAAACCGGCGTTAAAATACATTGTAACGACGATCACTCGATACCAGAAGCTTCTGCCCCACATCTTCTGCTGAGTAAACATAAAGCCCAAAAATGCGGATGCCAATACGGTTGCTCCGGTACCCAACACCGTCCTGGCGACGGAAATCCACAGGGCGGTCCCCAATCCTCTGATCTTAATTACATTACGATAATTGTCGAAGTGGATTCCCTTAGGTATAAAATTAATAAATCCATTTGCACTTAAGTCATTTGCACTGATTGTATTAATGATCAGATAATAAAACGGATAGATACAGATCAGGGTAAATAGGAAAAAAAATGTGTAATTCAATAGATCAAAGACAATATCCGATAACGATTTTTTACGCTTCTTCTCCATTCGGCACATCGCTTTCCTTTCTAAATAATCGATTCTCCGCGTGTTTTCTTTGATATAAAGCTAACCGCAAACAATAGAGAAACGCTGACAAGGCTCTTTAGCATCCCTATGGCGGTAGCCAGGGAATAGCTGCTCCCGGTCATACCGACATTGTATACATATAAATCCAGTACCTGAATATGTTCCTTGTTAAAGGCATTCTGAAATACATAATATTGATCCAGACCATTATTTAAGAAGTTCGCAATACTAAGCATGAGCAATACGAAATAAGTAGGTAATAATGCCGGTAATGTAATATGTCTCATTAATTTGAAACGATTGGCCCCATCCACCTTTGCCGCTTCATACAATTCCTGATCCACCCCGGCAATCGCTGCCAGATACATGATGGCACCCCATCCGAGGCCCTTCCAGGTGTACCAGAATAGCATGACAATCCAGGTATGGGAATCGCTGTCCAGGAACTTAATCGGCTGATCAATTACTCCAAGATGCATTAGGAAGGTATTTACCATTCCTGTATTGGTAAATAAGCTGTATGCCACGGAAAATACCATGACCCAGCTGATAAAGTTCGGAACTGTAGTAAAGGTCTGTACAAATTTTTTAAACCATTTACACTTGATTTCACTCAAATAGATAGCAAACAGGATTGGTAAAAATGAGGTTGCAAGTGTTAATCCGCTCATAGCAAAGGTATTCAGCATAACCTGCCAGATCAGCTTCAGCTGAGTCGCGTTGCCAACCAGCATCCTAAACCATTGCAGTCCTACAAAATCACACTGGGAGAGCTTCAGCGGAGGTCTGTAGTCATAAAAGGCATAAATCCATCCATGTAAAGGATAGTAGGAAAAGGTAAAGGATAGCAGCAAAAACGGAACTATGTATAAGAATAATTTGAAGCCCTGAGTCTTCTTCTTTTTTCTGGCCTTTAGCTCCTTCGAACTATGTAACGATACTGAATTCTGCATTGTTAACCTCATTTCGAATGTGATATCAAAAGGCGCTGCGCACTTTTCCGGACAGATAAGCTTGCTTAGCAAGCTTACCTATCCGAAAGCACCTCCGGTGCTTTTGACATTGTATTCATAAATTGTTTCACAATTTTATTTACAAAATAATCCTATCATTTTTTTCGGTACTTTTATACCGTATCAATTCAACATAGTTTATAGTATAAATTGCATTTTCTGACAGACTTAGAAATTAGCATTCATTTTTAGAGATAGAATATATGGAAAATTAGAGCTTTCTGCATGACGAACATTACTACAGCAGGTTTCACTCTATTAGAATAATGTGTCTGTACAATCAAGTATGAGTAACTATGCAGACTCTAATTTTGAGTGGAGTTCTTTATCCTATCGACTGGTTCGAAGAAATTTTCTATAGAATAATAACAGGTTAAGTCACAGGAGGACTTCCTGAACTTAACCTGACAAATAATCTGATTTTTGAGTAGTGACGTATTCCTTTCCCGTTTTTCATCCGGTTATCAAAATTAACTGTCTCTTTTCTTAGGCTTATTATTATTCGTATATAAGGATGGACACAATTAGTTTATCACGGTAAAATAATCATAAGTATGTTATAATAAGCGAAATCAGGAAATGAAATCTATCATTTGGAATCTATTCCACGGGATTCAAACATGGAAAAAGATATGTGATGCTTGAAATAGAAAAAGAAAATAATAAGAAAACAGGAGGGGAAAGTGGATGGAGAAAAGTACAATAAGAATTGGTAATCGTTCTGCTTCGATCTATAGAACAGCAAGCTCCATCGATTGTCCCATTATATATACGCAATTATCCTCTGAAGTGGCGGAAACCATAGCTGAACTGCTCACTGATACGGGTGTTGTTCTTGTCGCCCTGGAGGACGTGGACTGGGAAAGGGACTTGTCACCATGGCCAACAGCAAAAGCCTTTCGAAGCGGTAATGACTTTACCGGAGGTGCGGATGCCTACTTGAAAGATCTTACCGAGATGATTGTACCGGCTGTGGAGGAACTCCTTGACATTGTACCGGCATACCGCGGCATTGTAGGGTATTCCTTAGCTGGCCTGTTTTCTATCTATGCCCTGTATCGTACCACGCTATTCAGCCGCGCGGCCTCGGTATCAGGCTCTCTATGGTATGATGGTTTTTTGGATTATCTGAAAGCCAACAGCCCGATACTGCTGCCGGATCGGGTATACTTCTCACTGGGAGACCGCGAACGGGAAGTAAGAAACCCAAGACTTGCCGCAGTGGAAGCCTGTACTTCCGAAGCAGAAAAGTATTTTCAGGCACTGGGAGCGAAGACGATATTCGAGCTTAACCCAGGCAATCATTTTACATATGTTCCCGAGCGTATAGCTAAGGCGATTATTTGGCTTTGTAAGGATGAATCTCTCAAATAAATAATACCTACAAAAATGTATAAGGTTGCATTTGTCTTTTAAACCAAATACAACCTTACTTGCTATATTTACATTCCATATTTGTTTATACCAAATTATTCAACTGTTACATAGAGTTCAGAATGATAATCACCGTAAGTAGCCGTAAGAATGGCTGTGCCCTGCGACCCAAGGATAATTCTTCCTTTTCCGTCTATTTTTATTACATTTTCATTACTTGATGTAAAGATAATATCTGAATAGGGATCTCCATATTCAGGATCTATAATGAAACAATCGTCGATAGTGAAGTAGTTATTTAATTCTTCATCAAGATAGAAAGTACCTCTTAGTACACCATCTTCTGCCATAAAATTCGGATCAAATGTAAAGCATGAGAGCTCATCTTTAACGGTTACATTTACGGTTCCTAATGATCTTTTTTTCCCTCTAAATATTTCATATACGGTGAGTGTAGTTTTACCCATTTTGAGTGGATGTAAGTAACAGGTAACCGATTTACCAAAATAATCTACTAAGGTTTCTTTTTCAGCAGTTAAAATGCTCTTATCTGTCGTCTCGCAGGTATAATAAGCTAATTGATTTTTATATAAAATTTTTAAGACAGAAGTTAATGCTTGTTTATTTGGATGTAAACCAATTTGAATATTCTTAGATTCAAGACTTAACGTACTGGGTAAAACTTCTACCATTACAGTGCCTACTTTCCTTGTTTTACCTTTAAAAGTTTCTGTAACACTTATTTTTGTCTTACCATATTTTTTTCCGGTAATATCTCCTCTATAACCAACCTCAACAATGTTTTTATCTTCAGGAAAATATCGGTAATCACCAGGACCAATTGCATAATTTATACTGACATACCCGTCACCATCGTATGCAATTGCTATGGTCTTATCCTTAAGCTGTGATTTCACAATTTGGACTTTAGCGGTTCCAATCTTTATATATTTGCCTTTGTAATTTTCAGTTACGCTAAGATATGCAGTACCATATTTTATACCAATAAAACCTTGTCGATCATCTGTGAGTTTTATCACTGAAGAATCCGATGTTTCGTAAAAATATTTGGCTCTATCATTTCGATTATTGATGTCCAGATAACCAGCTGACCATAATCCATCTTTATAAGCTTCATTAAGGGAGGCCATTACAACATTTATTTTTACTTTATTTTCTTTTGAGGTTCCCTCATATGTCCCAATGACAGTGATTGTAGTAGTACCCTTTTTTTTGGTATAAACACAACCTCTTTCATCAACCGTGGCAATGTCTTTGTTGGAGGATTCATAAGTATATTCAGCAGCGCCATCAAACATATCTGGAATCTCAACAAGAAAACTGTCATTGACGCCACATGTGACTTCATTTTCGTTTATTTTGTCGGTTGCTTCTTTTGCAAAAGCTTTATTAGCTAAGCTATTATTCCATGGCATTAAGGATAAAACGATGATTATTACTGCTATAACTACAGAAAAGCCACTTTTTCTAGTCAAAATTCCTGTCATTGTAATCATACTCCTCTTATGTTATATTTTGTTAATCATATCAGAAAACAAGCAAAAAAACAAATAAAAATCACTATTTAGTCATTATATGACATGACGCCAATATCTTCATCATGATCTCCTCAGGCTATACAGGATAATTTCTAGGTACAAAAAAGTAAGCCCCATTGAATGAATCAAGGGGCTTGTTCGAACCGGTAGCGAATATTCGCAAAGGCTATCTCATCCCCGTACTGAATCTCCTTTTTCTCATAGGTCTGCAGCATACATCCATTCACAAAGGTTCCGTTCGTAGAATTTAAGTCGGTAATATAATACTGTTCCTCCTCCTTCGTTATCTTGGCATGGTACCTGCTGATCACCTTTTGATCCAGGCAGTAGTCCATATTCGACTTCAATTTACCGATGAAGAAGGGAAATTCAGTGAGTGGAATCGGCTGATAACCTGCAGCATCCACCGGCCTCAAATAAAGTTGTGGCTCTTTTCTCTCTGACCCTAGTTCACTTAAGAGACAGGTGGGATGATATTCCTCCTGAAAATGCTTCTCTGATTCATTAAATTGGGAGAGTTCCTCCCCTCCGACTGCTTTATACTCAGATGACAAAGCAAGCTCCTCCTGAGGCTGAGCCTGTAGGATGGATTTTCTTCTTCCCAAGCGGATCTCCTTTTCTTCCGTCCCAATGCATGGATCGATATATTCGCTTTTTGTTACAATTCTGGTATTCTTATTCTTCTTGTTCCAGATTTTTTGAATCAGATAACCCTCAACACTGAGTAGGATCAGTAATAAAGCAAACACCTTACTATAATCTAATCTCTCTCCATAGGAGTTATAGAGTACACCAGAAGTAAACCCAAGAATCAGGACCAAGGCTCCGGCGACTGCACAAAGTACTGTCATGAGGTAAACCGATACCGGATAGTATAACTCCTCCTCTTCTCTTTCCACCTTCTCCAGCATGACCGGTATTTTCGCTGATACTGGTTCCTGTACCATGGATTCCGGTATTTCCTTCAGCTGTATACCCTTCTGTCCATCTTCCTTTCTCCCATTCTCCTGCTTCACTGCCGCTAAACCGGTTTCCGCCGTACCGTCCAGTACCTTTAATAGCTGAAGTGTCGTAAGGCTTTCCTCCCGGCTGACAGCATACAATTGATAAACCAATAACACGGCATCCTTATCATTATAATCTACTTTGTTCATCAGATATTCCAGCAGATAGTTCATCTGTTCCTTGCTTTCACTATGATATCCTGAAAGAAAGCATAAGGACGGAGCGAAGCTTTGGACATCCAGATAAATAAAATCCGGTTTCAGAATAAAATCCTCCGCCGGCAGCAAAAATTCGTATGCGGTATCCAGTGTGTGAAGTATCCCATTCATGATGAGCCTGACTTTATCACAGGACAGCTTGCTTCTGGCCGGCAGCGTATTCATGGACTGTCTTCCGGTAATATCATAATAATATAGCTGCCTGCCATTCATCTGTCTTGTCTCAACAGGCAGAACACCCTCCAGCCTCTGATGTTCCAGAAGACTAATACAGTAGGGCTCCGCTTGGATTGCTTCCTCCTGTGTGATTAC
>JAEZLY010000308.1 GCA_023414985.1 Bacillota bacterium
CTTCTCGCCTTTCTTAAAATTAGCTGTTGCAAATGAATTTGCCTATTTGCAACAGCTAATCGCTAATGTATTATGTTAGTTACTTATTTTGCGTTGATTTCCAATACCTCGGTCAATAAATCCTTGGAGGACTTAGCACCGGTGGAAACATCTACGATACCAGCAACCAGGGTGTTGTAAGCTTCCTGAGAAATTCTGGAGTCGGTAGGTGTGGAAATGCTTGTAGCTGCGCTGGAGTAATCTAAACCGGAGATTCCAAGAGGAGTCATGTTAGCCAATGGCTCAACCTTAGCAGCTGCCTGGCCGTTGCCGCCCCAGTAGGTTGCTACGGATTTGCTGTTGGTATGTGCCATAACGAACTTCACTGCTGCATCTCTCTTGTCCGGATCATCCCATGCCTTCTTGGTAATATAGAAGCCTGAAGAGATACCGCCAACCATGCTGCCTGCCGGAGCTTTTCCGCCGGGAACTACAGGGAAGGAAACAAGTACGGTGTTATCCTGATCCGGGATACCGCCTGCATACCAGGAACCGTCTAACTGCATAGCAGCCTGCTTGTTCTTGAATAATTCGCCTGCAAAATCGTTGTCGATGGTATCTGTATCAACCGGGAATGCACCCATATCTCTTAATGTCTTGAACATATCAAGACCCTTGCACCAATCCTCGGGAACCTCTGTAGGAACAGTGGTGTAGCCCTCAGGACCTGCTGCAGACATCATTAAGAACTCAATCCAGTAATGGGGAACATTATTTAAAGAAACTGCGATCGGAATGATATCATTTGCCTTGAAGGTCTCGATAGCCTTTGTCATCTTATCCCAATCGGTAGGAAGCTCAAGGCTGTACTTGTCGAAGAGATCCTTGTTACAGAACAAGCCTTCCCAATAACCTGTGGTAGGAACTGCTCTCTGAACGCCGTCAGGGTTAGATGCAGCCTGAAGAGCGGTAGGAAGGGTATCTGCTGCATAATCAGGATATGCTGCTTTGATCTCATCGATGGTTACGAATTTATCAGCTGCAAGAACATCACTTGCATTAGCATCGGTAAAGTACTGAATAACGTCTGGTTCATTACCAACTGCAAAGTCTGCTGCAATCTTGGTCTTCCAATCCTGATCAGCTGTCTGAGAGTCATCTTCAATTGTAACGTAAGGAAAATCCTTCATAAACTGTTCACAGATTGCCTGATAATTTCCAGCGTTAGGATCTGTACCACCATACATGGAAACTGTAGTAAGAGTTACAGGGTTCTGTGTTGCTGCTTCTGTGGGTGCTGCTGTTGCTGTATCCGCTGCAGGAGCTTCTGTTACAGCTGCATTGTCGGATGTATCCGCTGCTTCATCCTTCTTACTGCCGCAGGCTGTCATAAATGACATAACAAGCGTTAAAGCAAGGATTACGGATAATACTTTTTTCATTTTTTTCATAAATAAAATCCTCCTTAATAATATCGACTATACCTGAGAAAATCCTCCTCGTAAGGTATAACTATATTATAGTGACTAACCTCTAAAAAGGCTTTAGCCCAACTTGACATTAATTGTTTAATCTTGCTATGTTGGCCACAAAATATGCAGGGTTATTTGTCTATAATGGCTATAAATCAAATTTGTTCCACTGTAAATTTGGTGTACCTGCCTTACTTTTGCCGGGATCATACTCCAAAGGGATTGTAATCGTAGATACTGCTCTGTCCTCTCCGTCCGGGCCGATGGTGAGACCATACTCTTCCCCGAAGATCAGCTTGATGCGTTCATTGACATTATGAATACCAAGGGATTCGTGGCGATTGCTTTCCTGATCGTACCGCCCCTCCAGTATTGCTGCAACGCGTTCCGTATCCTCTTTGGTCATACCCTTTCCGGTATTAATTATCTGCAGGATAGCATTTTGATTCTCTTTATACACCTTAATCCAGATGGTACCGTTCTTCACGGTCTCAACTCCGTGAACGACTGCATTTTCAATCAAAGGTTGAAGAATCAGCTGCGGGACCTCCAACTGCATCAGGTCGTTATCAATCTCCTTCTCAATCTTCAGACGCTTGCCGAACCGCATGGATATTATGTAGCAGTATGCATCCACACAACGAAGCTCCTCAGACAGATGGATCATTTTCTTGTTGGAGCGGTCCATACTGTAATTCAGTAGGGTTCCGAGCGCTTCGATCATTTTGGATACCGTCACATCTCCCGCCATTCTGGCCTGCCAGTTCATCATTTCCAGAGTATTGTTGAGAAAATGAGGATTGATCTGCGACTGCAGAGCAATGATCTTTGCATCTTTTCTGGCCAGCTGCTCGCTGTAAGCAACGTCAAACAGATATTTGATTTCCGAGGACATCTTATTAAAGGAGGTCTTTAATACCTCAAATTCCGAGTTTGGCATGGAATTCACTTCCACTTGCATACCGATATCACCCTTCTCCAGGCTCTGAGCTGCTTCCACCATGACCCGCATCGGCCTTGTAATATGATTAAAAAGAAAATACAGCATATAGAGAAGCACGGGGATAATGATCATGGCAATCATGAACATGATCACGTAGAGATAGCGAAGCTCTGAAAATATAATCGTATCATTGACAATCAATACAGACCCGAAGTGAAAATCATCATACTTCTGCTGATAGATCATACCGTTATAGATTTGATCCTTGTCACTGATGATTTTCCGGTTCACCCGCTTACTATACTGTGCCTTTAGCTTATTCAAGATACCCGAGTGGCTTTCTTCGGCCAGGCGGCTGTCATAGGTAATCATGGAATTGGTGTCATTGATAAAAAATGCAAATTCGTAATCTTTGTTCAGATAGATGCCGTCAATCAGCTTGTCCTTATTCAACTCAAGAATCAGAGTTCCGAACTTCGTATAATTGGTGGTGGTATATAGATTCCGTATGATATAGATTCTCCCGTTAATGACCCGGACATGGGCATCTGAGGAATCCATCCCGGTGATTTCGTTGGCGGCATTGGCCACCTCATTCCGATAGATATCGATGTAATTACTTTCCTTCTGCTTGGTATAATAGATCCTAGAGGGCTCCTTACTCAGATAAAAGACAGCGATTTCGAACCGATTATCGTTATAGAATTTGCTGGTCAGATTACCGGTAATCTGACGGTACAGCTCCGCTTTGGACATTTTACCATTATTATAACTTCTCCAGGCCTTCTCAATCACTTGTTCATAAGAGGTCTTCTTAGAAATATCGATTGCTTCATCAATCCGCTGTGCATTGAAGTATGTAAAATTCTTTAATCCTTCCTCCATCAGAGCCCTTGTCTTATTGATGATGTCGTTCCGGTAGGAAACCGTCATAAAAATGTAGATTAAAAGCACCGGTATCATCCAGAGCAACGTTACTAATAATAACAAGGTTCGTCTTAATGAAACGATCTTTTTCATGACTTATATCCTCCGTCAAGTATACATAATATAATTACGTCAAGAGTTCCCGTAATTCATTTCAATTGAAAGAATAATTAAGAAAATGCAAGTACAATCTATGATGAACCCGCCTGAGATTGGAACCTATTCAACCTATAGAAAGTACTCTCTATTCGGAAATATAGTGTCAGAAAGCTGACACTTTCGCGCCCGAGCGGGTTGCGAAGCAACAAACTTCCGATCCGCGAGGTGCGCATCCTTGCGGAGTATTTTAATCTTATAGGATGAACTTTCCTATTAGATAAAAAAGGGTTATCCTAAGATAACCCTTGAGACTTAAATTAATTATATCATGAACCATCAGAATGTTCATCTCTTTTTCTTTTACCGGAAGCTTGTCACAGGAAGCTATTTCAGTTGCGAGTAGTGACTTATAAACGATTAGGCTTCTATCCCAAGAAATTTCTCGAACAGACTGCAGACCAGCTTCTCGTCACCGCTGACCGGCATCTCACAAAAGCTTCGAAGCAGCGGCTCCGTACCGGAGAACCGTACTCCGATCCATCCTCCGTTCTTAAAATAGATCTTACAGCCGTCCAGATAGGAAATTTTATCAATCTCGAAAGGAAGCTCAGGAATCAGCCTGTCAACCAGCAGGAGCTTGTAGATCTCCTCCTTCTTCTCCTGACTAAAGCGATAATCTCTCTCTTCCATGAAGTAAAATCCATACTCCTTGTTGATGTCTTCTACAATTTCAGAAAGCTTCTTCCCGACTACTGAAATCATTTCAACCAGAAGCGCAGCAGCATAGACACCGTCCTTGCCTTTGATATGTCCTCGTACGGTTAGTCCGCCGGAAGATTCCCCGCCGATCACCGCGTCCGTCTCATTCATCTTCGCAGAGATGTGTTTGAACCCGACCGGAACCTCATAACACTTTTCTCCGAAGCTTTCGGCCACTTTATCCAACAGGTGAGTGGTGGCAATGTTACGTACCACCGGTCCTTTCCAACCCTTGTATTTGACCAGATAATAATATAAAAGAACCAGAATATCATTCGGATGAAGGAATCTGCCGTGGTCGTCGATTACACCGATACGGTCCGCGTCTCCATCGGTAGCAATACCGATATCACAGTGATGGTCAATCACGTAATTCTGAAGACTTCTCAGCGTTGCTGCTGAGGGGGAAGGGAGCTTCCCGCCGAACAAGGTATCATGACGATCATGAATGATCGCAACATCACAACGAGCAGTTAATAGAATGGTTCTCAGGGAGGTCTCACTGACACCGTACATCGGATCAAGTGCAATTCGAAGTCCGCTGTCCCGAATAGCCTGCATATTTACCGTATCGATGATATTATCGATGTATTCATTCAGAGGATTGATTTCAAAGATTAAGCCGCTGTCTACCGCTTTATCATAATCCATGCCAGTCACATCCTCGTCGGCCACATCATTGATATAATTCTCGATTTCATTCGTCTGGAATTCATCCGCATCCCGGCCACCCTGGGTAAATACCTTAATGCCGTTATAGATTGCCGGATTGTGGCTGGCAGTCACCATCATACCATACGGAAATTTATGTCTCATGACATAGAACATAATCAGCGGCGTTGGCGAAGAACGATTAATCAGAAAGGACTGAATACCTTCTGCAGCAAATACCTCGGCACACCAGCGCATCGCTTCCTTAGAC
>JAEZLY010000310.1 GCA_023414985.1 Bacillota bacterium
TGGAAAGAATATGTTAGAATGTAGCAGGTAAGATAATAGGTGCGTACGAATGCGCAGATGGAGGTACGGATGTATACGGTAGAACTGGTTCGTCTGATAGAAAAAATGAATTTGGAGAATTGTACTCCGGATATAGATATTAAAAGCATAAAGATTTCACAGCCTGATGTGAACAGACCGGCACTTCAATTAGCTGGATTTTTTGATCATTTTGATTCGGAGCGTGTCCAGGTGGTCGGTCATGTGGAAATGGCCTACATGCAGCAGATGGACAAGGAGCAGAGAATTCAGATCTTAAGCAGGCTGATGGATTATCATGTTCCCTGTATCGTATTCAGCAGAAATATGGAAGTCAGCGATAAATTCATACAGCTGGCTACCGAGAAGGGTGTTCCAATTCTGCGTACTTCCAAGACAACCTCAGCTTTCATGGCGGAAGTGATTCGTTGGCTGAATGTGGAGCTGGCGCCGAGGATTACCATTCACGGTGGTCTGGTAGATGTCTATGGCGAGGGTATCCTGATCATGGGCGAGAGCGGTATCGGTAAGAGTGAAGCTGCTTTGGAGTTGATCAAGAGAGGACACCGTCTCGTATCGGATGATGTGGTAGAGATAAAAAAGGTAAGTGATGATACACTGATCGGCATGTCTCCCGATATCACGAGACATTTTATCGAGCTTCGCGGTATCGGTATCATCGATGTGAAGACCCTGTTCGGTGTAGAAAGTGTAAAGAATACACAATCGATTGACCTTGTCATCAAGCTGGAAGAGTGGAACAAGGAAAAACAGTATGACCGCCTGGGACTCGAGGAATCCTATATTGAATTCCTTGGCAACAAGGTTCCGTGCCATTCCATTCCGATCCGGCCCGGCAGAAATCTTGCCATCATCTGTGAGTCAGCCGCAGTCAATTACCGTCAGAAGAAGATGGGTTACAATGCTGCCCAGGAATTATATAACCGCGTTACGAACAGTTTGAAAAAGACAGATAATTAAGGAACGGGTATTCCTACAATAGGAATTTATCATAAAATAAATGAGAAAATGCCGTTTAAGCGGCAGACGGAGGGTAATATGGATAAGGTATGTTTTAGCTTTGATATCGGAGGAACCGCTGTAAAGGCAGGTTTGTTTAATACAGAAGGAAAGCTGCTCCAGAAGTGGGAATTTGCGACCCAGAGAACAGAGGATGGCAAGGATATCCTTCGGGATGTGGCAAAGTTCACTAAGGATAAGATTAAGGAATTGAAGCTTGCCGAGGAAGATATCATCGGAATAGGAGTGGGAATTCCCGGACCGGTTAGAGATGACGGACAGGTTCTGATGTTAGCAAATCTCGGTCTGGCGAATTTTAATATTGAAAAGGAAATGTCAGAAATGACAGGGCTTAAGGTAAAGGCCGGTAATGATGCCAATGTGGCAGCCATGGGCGAGTGCTGGATGGGTGGCGGAAAAGGCTATAAAAATCTTGTGCTTGCAACTCTCGGAACAGGCGTCGGCGGCGGAATTATCTTAAACGGTCATATTCTTTCCGGCAGCAACGGAGCAGCAGGTGAAATCGGTCATATCCTTGTCAATGAAGAGGAGACGGAATCCTGCGGGTGTAAGAAGAAGGGCTGTCTGGAGCAGTACGCGTCCGCATCCGGCATTGTGAGGCTGGCGAAGAAGTACTTAAATGAATCCCAGGAAGCTTCCATGCTTCGCGGCAAGGAAGAAATCAGTGCCAAAATGGTATTCGATTATGCAAAAGAGGGAGACAAGCTGGCACAGGAAGTGGTTGAGAAGGCTTGCTATTATCTTGGACTGGCAATGGCACATATCGCACAGGTGGTAGATCCCGAGGTATTCGTCATCGGTGGTGGTGTGTCTAAGGCAGGAGAGATTCTGACAGAGACGATTAAGAAGTATTATAACAAATATGTCATTGAATCTCTGAAGGACAAGGAATTCAAGCTGGCAACACTGGGCAATGATGCCGGAATTTATGGAGCAGCTAAGCTGATCATTGCATAGACTATAGCATATCAGAGGTTTAGGAGAATAAATTGGAAGACTTATTTTATCAAGAACTGATCCGGGTTGTACCGAAAGAGCATATCAGGCTTCAGGAGCCGATGGAAGCCCATACTTCACTCCATATCGGGGGAAAGGCGGATTATTTCGTAACCCCGTCGAATACGGAAGAAATTAAACAGCTGGTTTCCTTATGCAGTCAGGAAAATATGCCATACTATATCATGGGGAACGGAAGCAATCTTCTGGTTTCGGATCTGGGCTACAGAGGGCTGATTTTACAGCTGGGTGATGAGTTCTCCGGTGTATGGGTCAAGGAGGACGGCAGGATGACTGCCCAAGCCGGAGTGTCTTTGGCACGGCTGGCCAGTGTCGCAGCGGAACATAGCCTCACCGGTCTGGAATTTGCTTCCGGAATACCGGGTACCCTTGGTGGGGCAGTGACCATGAATGCAGGCGCTTATGACGGTGAGATGAAGCAGCGTCTGACCGGAGCCAGGGTATTGGATGAAAAGGGTAATGTAATTGAACTGTGCCTGGAGGAACTGGAGCTTGGCTACCGTACCAGCATCCTTCAGAAGAAAAATTATATCCTGCTGGAGGCTGATTTACAGCTGTCAGTGGGCGATGCAGCATTGATCAGACAGAGAATGAGCGAACTGAATGCGCAGAGAAGGGAAAAACAGCCGCTGGAGAAATTCAGTGCGGGAAGTACCTTTAAGAGGCCGGTCGGCTATTTTGCCGGGAAGTTGATCAGTGATTCCGGATTACGGGGTTATCGAGTCGGTGGTGCCGCTGTATCGGAAAAGCATTGCGGTTTCCTCATCAATCTGGACCATGCAACTGCAGAGGATTTTCTGAACCTTGTGGAAGATGTGATTCGGATTGTACAGGACAAATTCGGTGTCCGCCTCGAACCGGAGGTGAAATTTCTCGGAAGCTTTCCGCGGAAAGCGGATTAGACCGTGAAAATCAGCCAACTGCCATACTTAAACAGGCAGGGGTATTTGCAGCAACATTAGGAGAAGAGTATGAGATTTGTAATTGTTACAGGAATGTCCGGAGCCGGAAAAAGCTCGGTTCTAAAAATGCTAGAGGATGCAGGCTATTTTTGTGTAGATAATCTGCCGATTCAGCTGGTTAAGAAATTTATCAAGCTGATCATGCAGGGGAACCAGAGTAATGTCGCTCTGGGCCTCGATATCCGTAGTGGACAGGCC
>JAEZLY010000037.1 GCA_023414985.1 Bacillota bacterium
CTCCTGGATGGAATCATCCTCCCGGATGAATTCACTCTTCAGATTGTTAGCTCCTGCAGCTTCGTTCTTATTGCTCACATCTGCTTTTGTTCCGACAGCTTGTGCACTCTTTTTATGAAAGAGCTGATCTAAAAAGGCAAAGTCATCATCCTTATAATAGAAAATCGCAAGAATGAAAAGCAAGATGCAGCCTACGGTCAGGCAGCTGTCTGCGACATTGAACAACGGGAAATCAATAATTTCGAAGTAGATATAATCTACTACATGGCCTAAGAAGAAACGGTCAATCAGGTTACCTACTGCGCCGCCGAGTATAAATACTGCGATGACACGGAGTGCTGTCAGTCTTTTCGTCTGAGGAATTCTAAAATAAAGATATCCGATCAGAATCAGGATGATCAGGGTGAAAATACTTAAAAACTGAACCTTGCCGCTCATAATTCCCCATACGGCGCCGGTATTCTCGTGATACTGAAGAGATAATACCTTCGGTATGATTACCAGGGGGGCCTGATTCATCAGTGTATTTCTGACCCAGAATTTAACGGCCTGATCGACTCCTACAATAATGATAAATAATAACAAATGCTTCATTCGTTCTTTCATAATGTCCTCCAATACAGATACCTTATGGTATGTATTATCCTTTATTCTAGTATAGTATGGATTGCTTCCAGCATTTCATCCTTCGTAATCGTTTTATCGATCACTGAGCTTCCAACTCCGGTCAGAAGGATGAATTTGATCTGATCCGAATCCATCTTTTTATCCAGCCGCGATACTTCATAGACTTCTTCGGCAGACAGCCCTGTCGTTCTGATTGGCTGCCGGAAACGTTGTATTGTGGAAATAATATCATCATATGCTTCCTTGCTGATATTTCCGCGTTTCATGGACAGATAGGATGCAGCAGCCATTCCGATACAGACACATTCTCCATGCAGCAGAGTGAAATTCTTCAGCTTCTCGACGGAGTGACCGAGCGTATGACCGAAATTCAGCAGTGCCCGTTCTCCCATCTCCTTTGGATCCCGTTCCACGACCTCCCTTTTGATATTACAGCTTTTACCGATCATATCACGAAGCGTCTGATATCTGCGGGTGCAGATTTTGATGGTGTTGTCCTTGATCCATTGATAAAAGGCAGCATCCTTAATTAATCCATGTTTGATGATTTCTCCCATACCGGAATAATATTCGGCCTCAGGCAACGACAGGAGGGTTGATATATTCATATATACCAGCTTTGGCTGATAAAATGCTCCTACCATATTCTTATAAGCCTTATAATCTACACCGGTCTTTCCTCCGATGCTGGAGTCCACCATGGCAAGTAATGAGGTAGGTATCTGAATAAACCGAATTCCGCGCAGATAGGTGGCTGCTACGTAACCGGTCAGATCGCCTACGACTCCGCCGCCCAGAGCTACAAGTACATCGTTCCGGTCCAAACCTGCCTGAATTAACGGCTCGTAAGCGGAATGAACCGTATCTAGGGTCTTACTTTGTTCGCCTGCGGGAAAGGTAAAGCTTTGCACTGTTTTGGCGATCGGTTGAAGTGCCCGCATTACACTCTCTAAGTAATATTTTCCGACATTGCTGTCGGTTATGATCATAAACCTTCGACCCTCCACACCGATATCCCGGACTGCTTGTGTTAATTTCTTGAAATCAGGTTCCAGCAGGATATCATAAGAGGGTTGCCCCTCATAGTTCACTGTGATTTTTAGACTATTCATTATTATTCCCCTTAATTAAAACACTTTTTATTCTTGATATAATTTAAGCATAACCGCATCAGCATGATGAGACGAGGTTATGCTTTCCTCTTAATCTATTCATCCTTCATCGTGAAAAACTCAAACCCGTCTTCCGTTTGATATTTCTCTTCTTCAGGCGGAAAGGCTGTTTGGTCAGTTTTAAGGAAATCGAATTTGATCTGATCAAGCTCGTCCAAGGGAAGTTCTTTGGTATCGGTTGAGAGGAAGGAAGCCTTCTGCTCGGAAAGCTGCTTTACTGAAGTCTCATTGATTTGGGCTTCCTGTGGCTCTTTATATTTAAAGTCCTCGGTATTTACGGCAAAGCTTTTACTGTTCAGGAGCTCCAGCTGTGCATGCAGCAGGTTTTCAAAATGGATCTTGAATAAATCATATTGCTGCATCAAATTCAATGTCTTATGTTCAAAGAATTCAATCTGCTTCCGTGCATCCTCTAAGATCACATTGGCCTTTGCGCGTGCTTCGTTCTCGATGAGCTCAGCTTCCTTAAAGGCAGAGGCTTTTGTATCCTGAGCGGTCTTCTCGGCAAGTACCAGAGCCTTCTGCAGTGTTTTCTCAATCGATTTATAGTAGCTTAAGCTTTCACTCTGTTCCTTCAGCTTTTTCTTAAGACTTTCATTCTCATCCTGTATAGCACCGAAGTCCTCTGATAATTCACTTAAGAATTGTTCGACATCCTTTTTGTCGTAACCAAGCCCTGTCTTAAACTGCTTTTCCAGTATTTCCGAAGGTGTTAACATAATATCCCCCTATTCCTGCCAACGACTTTATTATATTTGAAAATAGTTCATTTTCACTTAAGATAAGATCATTTATGTCAAAGAATATCCGTAATTTTACGTAATCACCGTTCAGGCCGAATAAAGAAGCACTTTTACACTGTATCTTCCCTTTTTGGTCTGGTAAGAGGTACCTGCATAAATAAATTTACCCATACCTCGTACTGAGACAATGTCATTTTCTTTCAGGGTATAGCTGTTGGATAAAATCTGCTTTCCGCCTACGAAGACCTTTCCGCCCTCAATCAGTCCTGTCAGGCTGCTTCTGGAGCTTTTAAAAGCCACCGAAAGGATACTGTCCAGACGTACGGAAGAAACCGTATCTACAATCTCAGTGAATTTCGGATGATAATCAAAATCTCTCTGTTCAATGATGCGACAAGTAACCATCGTATGCTTCACTTTTACCAGCTGCTCAGTTATGAAGGGGCTGATCGTCGTGTGAGAAAATATAGTACCCTTATTCTCTTCTATGATAATATCTCCGATCTTACTGCGATCCAGCCCGAGATTAAGGACTGCTCCAAGAAAGTCGCGATGATTCAGCGTATCACTGAATTTCTGGTTAAGGGGCTCTATTCGGATGCAGGAAATCGGAAATGTAATCTCTTCTGCTTCTGTAAATTGTTCGTTTCCACAAAAACAAAGTATTTTTCTCTCGGCCTCAGGAAATCCTCCGTTCGCAAAATACTTTATCCTTGGCAATTCATTTTTTAGACCGGAAATTATGTTCTGTTCATTCAGATTTAGAAAATCCGAAAACATATTAATGCCTCGCTGATAGGAAGTATTTGCCAAATCCAGCAGTCGTTTGCGTAAAATCTGCTCGTCCTTATCCTGATTAATCATAGCTTAGAACTTGGAATGGAAAGTCGGAGGTTCAAAACCGCTTTCCTGGATTAAATCAAGATAGTCTCCGGAGATATCCACTGTATCGGGTGATACAATAAAGATTGCATTGGAGATACGATGCAGCTTACCATTGATTGCATATACGGAACCGGAGATAAAATCCATAGTTCTCTGAGCAAGTTTATCATCAAAGCCTTCCAGATTAATTACGGTAGCCCTGCCGGTTAAGAGCATGTCACAAATTTCCTGTGAATCTTCAAAGGAAGTAGGCTTCATGATACAAACCTCAAGGCCCTTGGGTGTGGTACGGATCGGAACGACTTTACCTGCCGAGGTCTTTTCCATTTTGGTCACCCTTTCTTTCCTGAAATCACTTGTGCTCGCAGGAGCAGGTGATATCTGCTGGCTTTTAGGTGCTTCTGTATATCTCTCGCTTTGTGCTTCTTTTCTCTCCTCACGTCTTGCCCGTTTTACTTCCTTCTCGGACTCCTCATGAAGATATTCCTCGTAATCGTCCTCATCTTCGGTCAATTTCATGGAATTTAAGAAATTTTTAAAAATATTAGACATCCGTCTGTACCTCCATCTCGCCGCGAACGGCATAAACATTATTTCCTAAAGAAAATTTCTAGTGACTGTAATCACGTTCACCGAATATGCCAGTGCCCACGCGGACCATTGTGGCACCTTCTTCAATAGCCACCTCAAAATCTCCTGTCATGCCCATCGAAAGGATATCAAACTGCTCTAATGGCTTGGAAATGTTTCCATCATGAATATTATCAATGTTTTTTGTTTTTATGTCAACATATAATTGCCGCAATTTTTCAAAATACTTTCTGTTTTTTTCGGGATTTTCCACGTACGGTGCAACCGTCATCAAGCCTCGGATCCTGATATGGGAAAGGCTTTGCAGCTGCTGAATCAGGTTTGGAGTCTCTTCAGGACTCACCCCAAACTTACTGTCCTCCCCGGCAATATTTACTTCAATCAGAATGTCGCAGATCAGCCCTTTCTTGAAAGCTTCTTCTTCAATCTGCTCAGCAAGTCTCACGGAATCTACAGAATGAATCAGGTCCGTCTTATCAATGATATATTTGACCTTATTACGCTGCAGATGGCCGATCAGATGCCAGTGAACCCCATCCGTAAACTCCTTTTGCAGATCCTCATATTTCTGAACCAGCTCCTGCACCTTATTCTCACCGAAATGACGCATACCTAATTGATAGGCTTCCTGTAACATCTCGTTAGGTTTAGTTTTACTGACGGCAATCAAGGTAACCTCTTCTCGATTTCTACCCGCGCGGTCACAGGCTGCCTGTATTCTCTTCTCGATATTATCAAGGTTGTCCTTCATCATGGTTTTCTCCTATCAAATTCCTAATATATGATTGCTTCATCCACCGCGGTTTTACCATCCAATGCAATTTGGTCATAGGCTGACAGACCGTTAGGTGTATCATCTCTTACGATTGCATACTCTTTATTCTGAAACAGAATATCAATTCTGCGGAATACAGCATAGCCTTGATTGACATTATATACGCCGGTCAGCTTATTGGTCGGTCCAAGTGTATACCGATCGGTATTGGTGGGTGATTTGATGTTGGTATTTGCATCAAAGTCATTGGTATCCACATAAGCATAGGCATCATCCTGAAAATAAATCTGGGTAGGGGTAAAGGTATATTTGGCTTCACCGCTCTTCTCGTCGTAGGATTCCACGATCAAACCGGTGTCGGTACTGTCCGCACCCATGGTGAAATACTCTAAGGGAACTAAGTAAAAATCCTTCTCAATAATGGAGGAGATCGGTATCTTTAAGCCTTCCGCCGAGTCAAAATCCAGCTCTATCTCCAGAAAACGATCTTCTATGTAATTGGACAGGTATTTATTCAAGGTAAGCTTGGCAAAGTAGTCGGAGCCCCGCTGACTTAGGGATAATGCGGCTGTAAGCTTTAGATCATCCTCCAGGATCGTAAAACGAACCTGTTCCTTACCGCTTAGCTTTTCATATTGCTCTTCCGTCAGAGGAAGAAGGATACTCCACTTTTCGGAGGAAATCAGTTTATAGATTGGAGTCCCCTGATCTATGATTCCGGTGGTTCTTAACCCGGTTCTTGTATATTCGTCCGTTTTAAACTGTTCCTTAGTTACATTGTCGGAATTGATATCCTCATAACCGTCAGTATAGTAGGTAACGATGCCGCTTTCCGGGCTACGGATAATATTAAGGCTGAAGGCTTGTCCTGTCTCATCCATCAGTGCCTGCTTGTTATCGAGCATCGTCGTATTCAGGATATCGAGTACAGAGCTTTCAGTATCCTCCTTAAAATGATAAACGGAAGAAAAATCATCATTCGAAAAGGAGGTCCGGAAGGCATCAATCGTATGCAGCAGCTCTGCGCTATCCTGCTTGGACATTTTGATGGGAACATCACCATTAGCCAGCACGTCGCTCATCTGACCGGAATCATCAATGGAATATACGGTCTCATTTTTCGCGATACGAGCTCCTTCTTTCTGGTAATAGGATACGTAACCTGCCTGATCGGAGGTGACGACTTCTTCCTTGCGTAAAATCAGACCTGTAATACGGTTATCTATTGCTGTACTGCCCTCATGAACCTCATAGATGGACAGCTGATCCTTTGTAAAATAAATATAGACATTAATTGCGATATAAAGAAACAGGATTAAGAACACAATAACACCGATATTTATGCTTTTTCGCTTTTTGAATTTTACGACCTTTTGGTTGCTCAAGCTCATGCCTCCTGAATTATACATTGATATCAAAATAGCACAGATTACAATGCAGCATAGATACCTATAACATTATACTTACTTTTTGAGAATTTTTAAACCCTTTTTTCGGTTTTTCATAGAAACTAGAACTAATTTAACAGATAGGTACCAGTGAATAAATTTGAAAAAAAAGGTTATTATATAAAAAGAGACAAAACTCAAAGCGGGATTCCTGCGATTTTGAATTACGTCATACAAAATGAAGGAGGTTCATTATGAAAACATTAGATTACATCGCTTTGGTCCTGGTTGTAATAGGTGCAGTAAACTGGGGATTAATCGGCTTTTTCAGTTTCGATCTGGTTAAAGCGATTTTCGGAAACATGACTATTGTATCTAGAATCATATATGCTCTCGTCGGTGTATCCGGTCTATATGCATTAAGCTTCTTCGGAAGACTGAGAAATGAATAATATCTAGTCTGAGTAAGACAAAAATAGGAGCGCCGATTAGCGGGCGCTCCTTAATTCTTTATAAAAACTTCCCGAAAACGAGAAATCTTTTGTATTCAACTTATTATTTCTACAATATAGAAAATTACTATCGCTGGTATATTCTTTATTCCTATAAATATCATCTTACAATGATACAATAACATTCTTCTTCATAATCTCAGGCAGTTGATCGCTATTCATCGATATACTGAGAACGAAGTCAACGTGAAATTCTTCTGATATCTTATCTAATTTGGAGAATACAGATTCAAAATTATCATCATTAATATAAGCTATTTTGAGGAAACTATCCAGGTAGATTGCCTGTAAGTCATGATTTCCGGACACGATACCGCAGATAAAACCGATAAACTCACTACTATTCTCGATGTAATAATCTCGGACATTCTCAAGGCGGATCTTATTACTCAGTTCGTACATGTGCTTGTTGCTCTTGTCAAGATAAACAATGCTTCCCTTTGCAGCTTTCACTTCGGTGTTTGCCTTGTCGATAAGGATTTTTGTCTTACCCTTACCTTTCTCACCTGAAATTATCTGTATCATTGTAATCTCCTCCTTATGGTGGACGCAACGAAAGATGTGCGGTGCCAAATATTAAATTGTATAATTTGTTGCATAAACCAAATTCTCATTAAGATGTCAAAAGCACCTGGAAATGTGTGTAACCGTCTTTTGAAACCTTAATTAGTTATAGCTCAATTATAGTACATATAGTATTGAAAAACAACTATAAAATTCCACTTTAAGAGTATTTTAATAATACGAAAAATGGCTTATTTACTCTGCGTAAATCCCAGCAAATAGGTCATTTGTGAGTATAAAGCTTCACTGCCTTCCGCTTTCAGGATGATAGAAATATATTCCTTTGCAGCTGCATCCTCACTGAGTAATACGAGGCAGCTTCCAGCCTTACTCGTCGTACCCGTCTTGCCGCCAATAATCTTCATGCCCTCCGGTATTTCGGCGCTCCCGCTTAAATACTGATTGGTAGCCTCGAAGGTCTTTTCCTTCGTGTTCCCATTCTTATCCTGATACACTGCTGTATAGGAATCGGTGCTGATAATGGATCGGAAAGTATCATAAGCCAACAGCTCGTGAAAAATCAGATACATATCGTATGCAGTGGTATACTGTTCATCATCATGAAGCCCGTTAGAATTGACGAAATTCGTATGAACAGCTCCGATTTTAGTAGCTTCCTCATTCATTTTTCCGGCAAATGCTTCTTCGCTTCCGCTGATATGATCTGCGATCGCGATTGCTGCATCATTACCGGAATAAACAAGAAGGCTTTTTAGTAAGGCTTCCATCGATATCTGGTCACCCTCCTCAAAGCCGCATAGCTTTGCCCCGCCTTCTGCAATATGGGAGGCGGCATGACTCACTGTCACCTGGTCCGTCAATTCACCATAGTTCAGTACCACCAGAGCTGTCATTAGCTTGGTGAGGCTGGCTGGATATAATCTGTCGTAAATGTGTTCGGCATAAAGAAGCTTTTGATCCGTGATATTGATCAAAAGGCTGGAGCCGGAGGAAGAGAATTCCTCATCATTTCCGATATTCTCTTCCTGTGTGACGGTAACAAGATCCTTAGCAAAATAATCTGTCTGCGTCAGTCTGGTATCGATTGCTGCAGCGCCTGCAGCGCTATCATCAAAGGTCAGCAGCTCTCCCGATTTGGAACAGCCTCCAAGGGATAGCAGAATCAGACCAATACACAGACAAGTTATCAGCTTTTTTCTCATTCGTATCACCTCATAATATTAATCAGGTTTTGAACAGCTCTCTCCAATCAAGATCTCCCCGATCCAATGCCTTTACGATAAGCTCGGCAGTTGCAAGATTGGTAGCCAGAGGGATGTTATGCTTATCACAAAGCTGGAAGATGTTATTGACATCCGGCTCATGTGATTTCGGAGTCAGAGGATCACGTAGGAAAATGACCAGATCCATCTGATTATGCTCAATCTGGGAACCCAGCTGCTGTTCACCGCCTAAATGGCCTGCCAGATATTTATGGACCGTCAGATTGGTTACCTCTTCGATCAGACGTCCGGTAGTTCCAGTAGCGTACAGATTATGCTTACTTAAGATTCCACGGTATGCGATACAAAAATTCTGCATCAGCTTCTTCTTAGAGTCATGGGCTATCATACCAATATTCATATATACCTCCCTTCTGCCGCCTGTCAGCGGCACATCATATAGTTAATTACTTACTTTCCCCTCATTCATTACATGATAATCGGTTAAAATTATCTGGTTTTCTTGGGCTGCAGCCGGATATTTAATATGATTCCGACAGCCAGCATACCGCTTAGCATAGAGCTTAGACCGGAGCTCATGAAAGGCAGCGGAATACCTGTATTTGGTAAGATCTGAGTTGCTACACCGACATTGACGAATACCTGGAACATGAACATGGAGGCCATGCCGACTGCGATCAGCATACCCATATAATCCGGTGCCTGTCTTGCTGTATTGACACAGATATAGATAATCACCGCATACAGGATAAGGATTAAGCAGCCTCCGAGAAAGCCGAACTCTTCTCCTGCTACGGCGAAGATGAAATCACTTTCGGAAATCGGAAGATAATCATAACTGCGGGTATCCGTACTGCTTGCTTCCAATGCTTTCCCATATAACTGTCCGGAGCCGATTGCCCTGACCGAGATATCCTGCTGAAACATGGTATCGGGATATTCCTCGGGATTTAACATTGATAATACTCTTTCCTGCTGATAGGGCTTCAAAAGTACCTGATAATCCTGCTGGATGTACCAGAACAGGCCCATAAATATCGGTATTCCCAGAGCCAATACAGGAAGGATGATCTTCCAGCTAAGTCCTGCCGCAAATATCATCATTAAGAAGATAAAGGCGATTACGAGGCTGGTGGAAAGATTCGTCTGAATCAAAATCAGGAAAGTGGGTGCTCCTACGGATACAATGGCAAGCATCAGTACAAAGAAATTATTGATCTTTGACCGAAGGATGGAAAAAAGCTTTGCCACGAAAATAATCAGTATGATCTTCGTTAGTTCCGAAGGCTGAAAGGATACAAAACCAAGGTCAAGCCATCGTTTGGCGTGATTGATTGTTGTTCCGTTCACCCGTACCAATACCAGTAATACCAGATTGATTGCATATAAAACGAGATAGAACATCGAAATAAAATGATAATCGATGAGGGATAGGATAATTGCACCTACCATACCGCCGAGTAATCCGGCCAGATGCCAGATCACTTCACTCTTCGGTTGAACCTGCATGATAAGATAGGCACCAATGAAGCCCAGAATCAGGACTACAATGATGAGCGGTATACTATATCGTCTGAAATTATACTGTTTAAAATTGAACATTCGTTTACTTCCTTATTTCTTAGAGGCTTTCAAATCCTTAATCGGAATGTTGGCAAACAGTGCGGGAACGGAACCGTTGTTTGATTCGGATTCCATTTGGGTAATCTTGATATCCAGCCCTTCTAAGTCTATTTCAATATATTTTGATATTACACTAATAATATCATTTTTTATCTGTTCCATAATTTCGGGAGAACATCCGGCACGATCAGAAACTAACACCAGCTTTAATCTGTCTTTTGCGATGCTGCCGGTTCCCTTTTTTTTGAAAAAATCTGAAAAGCCCATTACGTTACCTCCCCTACTTTCTGCGCTTGCCAAACAGTTTTTCGAATAATCCTTGCTTCTCCTCCAAATCTAAGAAAGGAATCTCCTCACCGAGCAGTCTCTTACAGATATTCAGATAAGCCTTGCCTGCCAGTGAGTCATTTCCTACCAGAGGCTCACCCTGGTTAGCCGAGATAACGATGCTTTCATCATCCGGTACGATGCCGATGATGTCGATTGCTAAGATCTCGCTGACATCATCACTGGACATCATATCACCTCGTTTTACCATGTCCATTCTTATTCTGTTGACAATCAGATGAGTCTGCTTCATCTCATTGGCCTCCAATAAGCCTATGATACGGTCGGCATCACGAACAGCGGAAACCTCAGGGGTGGTTACGACTAAAGCTCTGTCTGCACCTGCTATCGCATTCTTGAAGCCCTGTTCGATTCCCGCAGGACAGTCAAGAATTATGTAATCAAATTCGTCCCTGAGTTCGTCCACCAGCTTTTTCATCTGTTCGGGGGATACGGCACTCTTATCTCTGGTCTGAGCAGAGGGAAGCAAATAGAGATTTGGATAACGCTTATCCTTAATCAGGGCATTGCGGATCCGGCAGGTTCCTTCAATAACATCTACAAGATTGTATACGATCCGATTTTCCAAGCCCATAATTACGTCCAGATTTCTTAAACCTATATCTGTGTCAATCAATACTACTTTCTTGTCCAGCATTGCTAAGCCGGTACCTACATTTGCGGTGGTTGTTGTCTTGCCAACGCCGCCCTTACCAGATGTTACAACGATAACTTCTCCCATGCGATACTTTTAATCCTCCTGTAGTATGGTTCCCTATCCTTCCTTAGAAAAAGAACAGAGCACCACTTATTTTAAAATCATAACCATTTTTATATGAATTATCCCGCTTACAAACTAATATCGTTAAGAATATTTTTGTTCAGCGGTTCAATATAAATGTTGCCATCTTCCAGAAATGCAATCTTCGCTTCCTTCACCTCATCCTTAACAGGCTTGTCCGGTGATCTCGCAATGACGTCGGCGATTCTGATCTGGGTAGGACTCATATCCAACGCTACGACAAAGGAATTTGTATTTCCGGTCGCACCGGCAAAGGCATTCCCTTTTAATGAGCCTAATACGATGATATTTCCCTTCGATACGATTCTTGCGCCGTGATTTACATCACCGATGATGATTACACTGGTCTCAAATTCCAAAGAAGCACCGGAACGAAGAATCCCTTTATAGAACTGTCCGGTATTATTGGTCAGTTCCATCAGTTTCTGCTCTACGGTCTTTTTATATATCTCTTCTTTCTCGGAATCGTTCTCCATGACGCATACGATATGCATATCCGTATTCTGCCCGATAATATCAAGGATTTCCCTTTGTTCCTCATTGCTCAGCAACCTGCCCTCGAAGCTGATGGCCATTTTTGCATTTTCAAAGAATTTACTCGATTCCTTGAATTTCTCGGCAACGATTAACTTTAATTCTTCAAAGGGCAGATCAGGGCTTAAGACAACAATAATACCGTATTTATTTCCTTTAATAATAACAGAATTATTCATTGTGATACTCCTCCCCGGTTTTCTTTCGCTGATTTCGGAAGCTATTCGATAGCACTGCTACCTGCTGCATTCGGAAGTGTTACATCGCTTTCCAGGATCTTATCAGCTTCATCCAGTTTAAAATATAGTTTATAAATATCCTTGGCAAGATCAGCGGCATTGCTTGAGGTATAACCGTTTGGTATAACCGCTGTGATGGAAATCTCAGGATTTTCATAGGGTGCAAAGGATACAAATAACGCATTGTTCGGATCAACCTTACTGATCTGTGAGGTTCCGGTCTTACCTGCAACGGTAACTCCGAAATTCTGATACAGTCCATATACTGAGCCGCCTGGCGCATTTACCACATTATACATACCCTGCATTACTCTGTCCCAGGTGGTATCCTTGATATCTTTCAACTCATGATTTACCTTTGCATGATTCTCGGTCGCGGTACCGTCCGTCTGAACGATTTTGTCCAACAGGGTAAGATCATAGCAGGTACCGTGATTAGCTAAAGTGGTGATATACCTGGAAAGCTGTACAGGGGTAAATACATTGGAACCCTGTCCGATTGCGGAACGAACCGAGTCTACATCGGATATCTGAGGAGTTGCCTCGTCAAGTTCTATACCGGAAGGCTCGTTTAAACCAAACAGTGTCGCATATTTCTCAAGCTTCGAAAGACCCAGCTGAGGCTTAAATTGCCCTGCTCCGTCAATACTTAAGCGCCAGCCCATCTCATAAAAGAAATAATTACAGGAGACCTTGATGGCATTTGCAATATCCACGGAACCGTGGGAGCTGGGCCAAATATGACATTTTGCAGCCGGTGAAATCTTGGTAAATTCACCAAGATCCCTGATCTGCTCAGTAGGAGCGACAACGCCCTCCTCGAGAGCTGCAAAGGAGGTTACCATCTTGAATGTGGAACCGGGAGCCGTCTTTTCGGATACCGGACGGTTACGCATTGGTCTGGAATTGTCATTCATCAGCTTAGCAAAATATTTGGAATCTACCTTATTGGCAAATTTATTATTGTCATAGCTCGGATAAGTAACCAGGGCAAGAACATCGCCGGTTTTCACATCTGTAACAACCAAAGAACCGCTGCAGGGCTCCAAAGCCAGCATCGCAGGGGTGATTTCCAGGGACTTCATCCGATTGATGATAAAGTCATATGCGGAAATATGACCGCTTCTCAGTTTTTCGAGCTCGTCTCCTTTACATTCTATCACATTTTGGTCGATTAATAAAAGACAAATTTCAGTTCCTGATAATTTATAGGTGAAAATCAGGTTCCTGTAAATTAATTTTTTGAATTTGTCATCTGTGCTGAGAATATCCTTCGTACTGGATAAAAGCTTCTGATACAGCTCTTCGGCACTAAAATATTCGTTTCCGACTCCAAGCTTGGAAAGATCCACCCAGTTATTTGCCAGGGCATATTGAAGTAAAGCACTCAGGCTGATTTTATTGTTCTTATAGTCAGCCAGGGTCTTATTCTCTTTATCAATATTCTCCTTGATGAAATAATTGTCGGACAGGACGGTATAAAAACGTTCCAGATAGTTCTCCATCTCGCCGGACTTATCATTGGTTATGGTATTATTCATATGAAGAAGGGAATCCAGCTGCCCAAATACATCCTTCAAGGTATCATTATAAAGCGTGTAGGTATTCTTCTCTAAAGTAGTTGCATTCTTATCGTTCAGATGGTTGATATCAATAATATTATTGTTGATCAGGGCATTATATACCTCATAAATCGGAATAGTGATCTCACTGGCATTTTCACCCTTACTGCCGTAGTTCATATCCGGTACGATCTTATCCAGCAGAACACCGGCAACCTTCTTCTCGAGAATATGATAGGAATTTCTCTGAAGATCGCTGTCTATGGTCAGGTATACATCGCTTCCGGCGATCGGCTCGGTACGGTCAATGATATCTACGACCTTCCCGGCAGTATTGACACTGACTGTCTCGGTACCCTTGGTACCTGCCAGCTCCTTCTCATATTTCTGTTCTAAACCGGTCTTACCGATTACATCGGTGGAATCGTAATAATCACCGTCTGTATTCATAGCATCCAATTCTTCCTGACTGATCAGACCGGTATATCCGATGAGATTGGCAAAATAAATACTGTCCTCATAGACGCGGTGGGTCTGCTGCTCTACTTCGACACCGAGCAGATCCGCTCCGCTTTCCTTCACAGACGCAACTGTGGTGTCACTGATATTGGAGGCTACGGTAATCTGTACATATTTCGGGTAATTTAAGAATAAGGCATAACGGACTGCCATGATTTTCAGCGTATCTTCCACGGAGTATTGGTCGGAAATATCGAACATGTCGGTATAACCGTCCCCCGTTCCGTGCTTCAGGAATTCATAGACGTCCTTCGCAGTGGCATCCTTCTGTTCCTGTTTCAGACCTTTACTGTCCCCATCCAGTACGAAGGAATAGACATTCTTTTTAAAGCGTTCCAGAGCAGCACCTTTGATGGTAAATTCAAAATCATCCTTCCCCTTCTGCTTGATATAAAATTCTGTATCCAGGGTATCTCCGCTTTTCTCGATGATATGGATGAGTTTATCTATAATTTCATTTCGCTGTGCATTGCTTTCGATTTTTGTACTGTCTTCCATGACGACGGAGTAAGTCAGTACATTGGAAGCAAGCAGCTTCCCGTTACGATCATAGATGTTTCCGCGGGTGCTTTTGATTTCTCTGGTTTTATTATATTTTAAATCCTCACTCTCTTCAATCGTAGATCCTTGTACAATCTGGAGCTCAAACATCCTGTTGATGACCACGGCAAATAGAATGAGGTAGATGATCGTGATGGGAAAAAGCCTGGACTTTAACAGCCTTTTCAAGTAATCCATGAATACATCAAACACGCTTATCCCTCCTCATCCGGTTTGTGTTCCAAACGGTTATTGATCATATGTAACAGTTTATATAGCAGGATTGAGACGGCAATGGTGTATATTATCTCCGGAATGATAATTCTTCTGAGATAAAATAAAAAATGCAGTCTGCCCCGTAGTAAAAATTCAAATACATAATAAAAAAAGCTGTAAATTAAATCACTGATACCGATGAAAACAATCGGTAAGGTGTAGTCATCTTCTGAATAAATCTTATTCGTAAAGCCCATCAGATAACCGAGGAGCAGAAAGAGTAAAGCGTATAATCCGATGATATAGGAACCAAACATCAGATCCACCAGCAATCCGCTGAAAAAACCCAGCACCATTCCGGTAGAACGCCCCCTCATGTATGCAGTGGATACCACCAGAATTAACAGTAGATTCGGCATGATATCTGCCATCTGGAAATAATGGTAGGAGGAGCTTTGAATGACGAACAATATTACGATTTCAATTGTATATACGATTAACCTCTTCACATGATTACCTACTTTGTCTTAATCTATCAGCGGTTCCTTAAGCTCAGTAATGATCAGAACTTCTTCCAGACGTTCGAAATCAACTACCGGTGTAAGATATGCTGTCTTTGTCATATTACTGGCATCCAGGGTGATATCACTGATGTAGCCGATTAAGATACCCTGAAGGAAGTTCGGGCTGATATGGGAGGTGACAACTTCATCACCATCAGCAATCCGGGCATCCTTGTTGATCAGCTCCACACGGATCTTTCCATCATCCATGAGCTGTAGATCCCCTTGAACGATACAGGTGTCAGAGGTTTTTAAAAACATACCGCTGACACTGCTGTTATCATCGATGATGGATCTGACTACGGAATAATTGTAATGAACCTCAGTAATGATGCCTGCCAGGCCGTTCCCTGCCAGTACATTCATATTTACCTTAAGACCATCCCGGGATCCTTTATCTATCGTAAAAACATTATACCAATTATTCGTATCCTTACTGATGACACGGGCTGCTACCTTCGGATAATCCAGATATTTCTGGTCCAGGGCATAGAGTTCACGTAGCCCGTCCAACTCGTATTTATCCTGAAGCAGGAGTTTATTCTGGTAAGAAAGAACAGCAACCTGATCCTTCAGCTCCTTATTTTCATTCAGAAGTTCATTGATATTTCTTAGATTGTCAAGCTTGTCGGAAATATAGGTTCCAACCGAATTAATTCCAACCTGCATCGGTGTAATGACGGTACCTACCGCTTCCTTGACCGGTGACAGCTTCTCGCCGTACCGGAAGGAAAAGATAATCAGGCCGATACAAAAAATCACCAGTGCAATCAGAACATGCTTCGGGTTAATATTGATTTTTGTCCTTCGTCTCATTCCAATTCTCCATTTGCTTCAAATTCGTCATACTTCCCTTAGTTCACCAATGTTTTCGGCCTTAACGCATCCGCCAGGGAAGCAAGCTTATGATCTTCCATGATCCTGCCGAGTCCGTTTACTACCGTATTGGCGGAATCGGGGCAGATATTGATCTTCAAATCTGTCTCCTTATGCATGAGTTGATCTAAAGCAAATATTTTAGCGGAACCACCGGTAATATAGATACCGCTGTCGATGATATCCGAGGAAATCTCCGGAGGAGTACGTTCCAGGATAATACGGATGGCATCAATGATGGAAAATAAGTATTCTGAGATAGACTCATAGACATCCGAGGAGCTGACC
>JAEZLY010000044.1 GCA_023414985.1 Bacillota bacterium
GCATCTGCACCAAACGCCTCAGCGGCCAGTTCCTCAGCAGCTTTTATGACCGAAACCGGATGAATCAGGTTGTCCAAGGGCTTCATGGAATTTACATCTACCTTCAGGCAATCAATTCCCAGAAATTCAGTGAGCTCAGGGGTTCCTCGACCGCCCTTATGTCCCGGTACATCAAAGGGTACAACACGGTTCTTTTTATGTTTTAACAACGCTTCATAAATAGGTGCGTTATGTTGTGTGAGTTTCATTGTTCCTCCTCAATGTAAAATGGATGCTAGTAAATGTTCATTCCGCTGAAGATTTCAATCATTTCCTTACGAAGACTGTTCGTAATATCCAGTCTCTGCTTCGGAGGCAGCTCATATACATCCTTATTGAAAAGGTAATTCTGAAGCTCAATCTCCTTAATCAGCATCTTGGTATGGAAGATATTCGACTGATATACATTCACATCAATTGCATCGTATTTCATCAGGGTCTGATCATCAATATAATCCTGGATGGAGGTAATGTCATGATCAATAAAATATTTCATACCGTGCATGTCTCTGGTAAAGCCACGAACACGATAATCTATGGTAATAATATCGGAATCAAAGCTTCCGATCAGATAATCTAAGGCATTCAAAGGGGAAATTTCTCCGCAGGTGGATACATCGATGTCTACGCGGAACGTGGAAATCGAATTATCCGGGTGATGCTCGGGAAAGGTATGAACCGTAACATGGCTCTTATCCAGATGGGCATGTACCGTATCTCTTCCGGACTTCATGTATTTTCCCTGGTTGCAGGATTCGTCAATATGATCCGAGGATAAAGAGCCCTCTGCAATCAAAATATTAACCGAAGCGCCCTGGGGATCATAGTCTTGTTTTGATATATTTAAGATATGCGCGCCAATCATCTCGGTAACGTCCATCAGAATTTTAGTCAGACGTTCCGAATTGTATTGCTCGTCAATATAAGCGATATAATCTTTTTGTTCCCTCTCACTTTTTGCATAGCATACATCATAAATGTTGAAGCTAAGTGTTTTTGTGAGGTTGTTAAAGCCGTACAGAGTGAGTTTTTTATCCAACCCTAACATCACAACCTTTCTGTAATAGTATCTGCGCTAACCATCATTTCATCCGTTCATAGGGAATAATACGCAGTATGTAAAAACTCAAATAAAAGGGAGCTATTCCGACTATTATTTGCAGCATGGACTATTATACAAAAAACCCGTCAAACATGCAAGCATTATTTTTACTATTCCTAAACCCCAGGTTTAGTATTACTGTTATTATAACGTTGAAAAATAAAGTATAAAAAAATAGGTTGCTGCAAAATAGTATATAACACAGAAAGAGAAAGGGCTAGCATTCCCAACCTGATAAGCTCGTATACTCGCTATCAGGTTCGCGTGCGCGTTCACATATTTACAAGCAAGCTTGCATATGTTCACTTAGCTTACGCGTATAATGCACTCTTTGGAAGACATACAAATCAGTAGGATGTCTTCCGACGAGTGTGAGGGAAACTAGCTCTTTCTCTTTCGTGAATATTTTACAACAGCACCTTAAGGTACCGACTTACTCTTTCTTAAGCGCAAAACTATATTTATTGTGGTTACCTGCGTTATCCCATAGTTCTACGTTATATTGTCCGTCCATATAAATATACTTGATTCTATTTGCAGCAGGGACTTCCTCACCATCAATTTCAATTTTTTTGATACCAGATATACTGTCTTTAATCTGTAGTGTAAAGGAATTGGTATATATTTTCCCGTTTTCTACATTTGCAGCCGGTTTGGTATGATCTATGTAGAATTCAACCGTTCTGCAATTGCCGATCTTGTCGTAAACCTTTAGAATATATTTGCCTTCCTTTGTAATCTGCGTGCCGCTGTTGATTATTTTACCGTTGAGAGTGGTCTTGCTTTTATTGATACCGCTTTGTGTATCTGTCCAGGTCGGTTTGACAGAATTCTTATAAGCTTTCGCATTGGTTACTCCTTTAATCTTTGGCTTTGTTACATCAATATTTGATATCTTAAGCTTTTTCATTGTATTATGACCATACTGATCTGTTATCCTGACAGTATAGGTACCACTCTTCTTTGCAATAAAGGTCTCTCCATCCAGTGGAATATAAGCTTTATTTGTCTCTGACCAGATCTTGCTATTATCCAGTAATGAGTACTTCACATCCATGAGCAGTACCTTTATATCGGTATAGTCTATGCTGGTGTCTATATTAACCTTTACCTGCTTCTTGGTCCAGCTTTTGCCTGTGATGGGGGTCAGCTTAATGTCATAAAACATTGGTTCAATTTTCAGAGTGGTATTGCCTAATAAGCCGCTCAGCTTAATATAATAAATACCTGCTTCCAGCAGATAAGTATATTCATTTAAGGCTTCGTCCGCTTTCACATAAGTGCCCTTTTTTAAGGAAATCCAATTCGAATCATACAAGCTGCAGCTTCCGGTCTCCTCACTTGAGGCTGAGGAGGTATCAAAGGAATATTTTATCTTAATAGTTGCTTGCTCCCCCAAACTAAAGGAATAGTAATCTGCCGGATTCTCATTCGTCAGAAACCCTCTTACAGTAATGTTAGGATCGATATAGATACTGTTTTCAAAGCTGGTGACAGGTTTAAGCTCAGATGACTTAATTTTCTCGAACAGCAATGCGATGTTTAATTCGGGTGGGTCAAAGAAATAAGGACTCGCCTCTAATACTGCTTGCGAAGGCTTCGTTATACCTGCAAAGATATAATATGTTCCTCGCTCAAGAAACCAAGATACTTCAGTGGGTTTGTCTGTAAATTGCGAGATTTTTCCTAGGATGTTTCTACTTAAATTATCCTTGCAGAGCCATACTTCGCCTGTTAGCTTCGACCCGATCGGACTGTGGAGAATTGCCTTAACCTGCCCTGAGGTTTCGATTGTAAAGCTGGAATAAATCTTCCAGTCAGCACCATTCTCTAATGTGATCATATCCGGATAATGATAATTTTCCACTTCAACTACGGTCTGAAGAGGAATCGCATGACTCGTTGCTGCCTCCGCTTTTCCTGACAACAGGGTAAAGCTCATACCGCATATTATGACAGCCAATAAGATAAATTTCCCGAATGTTTTTTCCCTTCTATTGAATTCTTTTTTCATTTTTTCGTTTTTACCCCCTAAGGTTTATTATCTATTTACAAGTACCTTTTCGCCGGCCAACAGACCACTGGAAATGACGACATCATTGCTCTCCCTATCTATATAACTTGTGACAACCCTTCGGTTAATAATTTTATCTCCCTTCATCACTTTTATCATAGTGTCATTACCAGATCCTATAATCGCTGTTTTGGGCAGTACAACAGCATTGTCATATGTTCCGTTATTAATTCTAAAAACAACTGTACGATCTACACTAAGCTTTTCTGCATCCTTGCCATCGGGCTTTATTACGACCTTGAAAGGCGTAGGAGCACTTAAGATTCTATTCGGGTTGTCTTGTATTCCGTTATCAGTACTAACAATTTTTGTTATTGTAGCAGGTATATAGGTCTGATTATGAATACCTCCGAATATCAGCTCAACCTTCTTACCCGTATAGATATTCGATAAATCCATCTCTACTGAAGAACCATAAGGATTGAGAATCTCACTCTCCAGAATAATCCCCTTCGTATTCCAGATTGTCATAAGCTTATCATAGGCTCTCACCATGGTACCGGGCTCAGCCTCCCTGACATCTGTTACGATTCCTGTATAGGGTGCGATCAACTTTGCTCTGCTTATCAAATCTTCTATATGCGCTATGTTGATATCAATCGATTCTATATCCAGTTCTAATAATTCCAGTGCAGTACTATTATCCGCAGTTTCTGTTCCGGCTTTGTTCAGGATAGTATCATATTGTAGATACAGTTTTTCAAGTTCTATTTGCTTCTCCATGATCTGATACTCCAGATCCGACGTATCGAGCTCGGCTAGAAGCTGTCCCTTTTCTACCTTTTCATCCTTTTTGACATAAAGACCCTTTAACTTGCAATTTTTAAGTTCAAAATAAAGCTCTTTCGATTTCTCATAGAAGATATCCGCATTGAAATATAGATATTTATCTATGGTTTTTGTTTCGGCTTCGATTACCTTATTCTCCTTTTTAGTCTCTTTCTTAACCACATTTTTGGCTGCATCTAAAGTCGCTTTCGGGGTTGCTTTCGGGGTTGCATCCGGGGTCTCCGTTGCCTTGCCCTCAGTTGTATTGCTCTCCGAATTTTCCTGTTCCGAAGGTGTTTCGGCGACTTTTCCCTCCGATATACAGCCTACTGTTGATATCAGAAACAAGAGGAGAATCAAGAAAACATAAATTCTATGTACAACATTTTTATTCTTCTTCATCCTCACACCTCCGGAGCTTTATATCTGGTATCCAGGGTCGATTTCGGTGCAGATATGACGATGGTATCCTCTGTCATACCCACGCAAACCATGCTTTGCTTCCCCACATTCAACTTATCGATAAATTCTGCAGGAAGCTGAAGACGCCTGCTTTTATCGATGATTGCATACTCATTATGGGTATCCTCTTCTTCCGTTAATACATATTGTTTTTTTATAAATTCACTGCTGATTTTACCGTCACTGATTGCAACTACCCTGTCAACCTTTTTCGATACCTGCCTGTCATGTGTGACGATTACGACAGTCACTCCCATACTTTTATTCAATTCCCGGAACACATCCATAATCTGATCGGTAGTCTTACTATCCACAGAACCGGTTGGCTCATCCGCCATGAGAATCTTCGGATGATTGGCCATGGCAATACATATGGCTACCCTTTGAAGTTCTCCTCCTGAAAGCTGACTCAATCTGTTATTCATCCGCTTTCCCATGCCAACTGCTTCAAGCAGCTCCGCTGCTTGCTGACGGCGATTTTCCTTTCCTGAGATAATCATAGGAAATTCCACATTTTCCAAGGCCGTCAGATATGGAATAAGGTTCCTAGCGTTATTCTGCCAGACGATACCGATGGTATTCCGCTTGTATTTCATCAGCTGGTGTTCATTCATCTTGAAC
>JAEZLY010000075.1 GCA_023414985.1 Bacillota bacterium
AGTCAGGTCATTGCTGAGAACCAGTCCGAACATAGCGGAAAGGCATATAAACAATATCGATAAAAAGAAGTTCTTTCTAACCGGATAATCTTCATGATGGTAATGATACCATTTCATATAGCCTACGGCATAGATACAGATCAAACTACCGACTATTCCGACTACCAGAACCATAATCGCCGTCAGCTTGTCAAAAACAATTCCGGTCTGAATCTCGATGGATTTCTTGTGAGTAAATTCAAACCATAGCATCAAAGGGGTCTGTATGATGGAAAATAAGACCACAACAAATTTCTTGTTTTTGATACCGACCGTAATGATAAATATCGCAACAGCAATCTCTACCAAGGTGATTATGTAGTCAATCATCTCTTCCTGTGCATACTGAAACGATATACCATTCTTAAAATAAAGAAATACTACCGCTAAGGTAAGTCCTGCGGTCACCACTGCACATATGCGGACAATCATATCCCTGACTGCATTATTTTTTACTACAGCCACGAGAATTGCCGATATGAGTGGAAATAGAACTAAAGCTGAAATTGCATACATGTCACGTCACCTTGCTTCTTTTGATTGTTATTTTGTTATAAAAAAAAGTCAATCCCGCTGTAAAGGCTATTCTTGTGCGAATACCTCTTTGCATCGTTGACAAAAACCTTTGTAATTATAGCACCGCGTTGTCAGTTTGACAACAATTGTTAATAAACTAACGATGATACATTATTTGTTAGAAAAGGCCTGATTTTTAAGGATTTCTCAGCACTTCAGAAATCGACAAAGCATCGTCACGGAAAGGGCTGGACCGCCCTTCTGCTGCTATCTTAAAGTAATGAAAGCTTTCATCCTGATTCGGTAATTTCTGGTTTGCCATCTATATTCTACTACATAATCCGACATATTGTATAATAAAATATCTATAAATTTGTTCATTCGTCACAAATCAAATTAAAATAGTTGAATTAAATACTGTTTTTCTAATAACCATTCCAAAACTACGGAATTTCTTCTTGAAAATCGGGATAATCGGTTATATAATAAGAAAAACTGAATAGTTTATTACAGTGCTGATAAAAGCTACGATTGCTGTTTTTCCTCAGAGAGCCGGTGGGTGGTGAGAACCGGTGAATGACGCAATCCTTCCACTTTTGGAGCTGTCGGCGATGAGTCGAAGGCCGGTACCCTTTATCGTACCTATGAAGAGGTCAAACGATATTAAACAACATAATATCGTCGGGCAATTTGGGTGGCAACGCGGATTCCTTTCGTCCCATGTATGTGTGTGGGAGTTAGGGATTTTTTTATGCCTATTTTCTCCTATACGAAGAGCAAAGATAGCTAATCAAAACTTAGCCGTATAGACGGCGGAATGGAGGTATTATGTTAGATTTAAAATTTGTAAGAGAAAATCCTGAGGTAGTAAAGCAGAATATCCGCAACAAATTTCAGGATAATAAACTTCCCTTGGTAGACGAGGTTATCGCTTTAGATGCAGAAAGCAGGAATGCCAAGCAGGAGGCCGACAATCTCAGATTTGAGAGAAATAAAATCTCGAAGCAGATCGGTGGACTTATGGCTCAGGGTAAAAAGGCTGAGGCAGAGGAGATGAAAAAGCAGGTAACAGCAGATTCAGAACGTCTTGCTGAGCTGGAAGCAAAGGAAGCCGAATTGGAGGAAAAAATTAAGAAGATCATGATGACGATTCCGAACATCATTGATCCCAGTGTTCCAATCGGCAAGGATGACAGTGAAAATGTAGAAGTACAGCGCTACGGCGAGCCGGTGGTTCCCGATTTCGAAATTCCTTATCACACTGATATTATGGAGTGTTTGAACGGTATCGATCTTGACAGTGCAAGAAAGGTTGCGGGCAACGGCTTCTATTACCTGATGGGCAATATCGCAAGACTTCATTCCGCAGTCATCTCCTATGCAAGGGATTTCATGATAGATCGAGGATTTACCTACTGTATTCCTCCCTTCATGATCCGCAGTGAGGTGGTGACCGGTGTCATGAGCTTTGCTGAGATGGACGCCATGATGTACAAGATTGAAGGGGAAGACCTTTACTTAATCGGAACCAGTGAACATTCCATGATCGGTAAATATATTGATACCATCGTTTCTGAGGAATCACTTCCTCATGCCCTTACCAGCTACTCTCCCTGCTTCAGAAAGGAAAAGGGAGCACATGGTCTGGAGGAAAGAGGCGTATACCGTATCCACCAGTTTGAGAAGCAGGAAATGATCGTTGTCTGCAAACCTGAGGACAGCATGCAGTGGTTTGACAAGCTGTGGCAGAATACCGTGGATCTTTTCCGTACACTGGATATCCCGGTAAGAACACTGGAATGCTGCTCCGGTGACCTGGCAGACCTAAAAGTAAAGTCCGTCGACGTAGAAGCATGGTCCCCGAGACAGAAGAAATACTTTGAGGTTGGCAGCTGCTCTAATTTAGGTGATGCTCAGGCACGCCGCTTGAAGATCCGTGTTGTTGGTGAGAACGGTAAATACTTTGCCCATACCTTGAATAACACTGTGGTTGCTCCGCCCCGTATGCTGATCGCATTCCTGGAGAACAACCTAAACGCGGACGGCTCGGTGAACATTCCCGTTGCTTTACAGCCTTATATGGGTGGATTAAAAGTGATTAAATAAGATTTAATAAAAATATCCTGTATTTTATGCATAACAGCATTTGACATTGAGGAAGTGGCTGTTGCAAAAAATTATATAACACAGAAAGAGAAAGAGCTAGCATTCCCATAATGCACTCTTTGGAAGACTTACTGCTGGAATTGTATGCGACAAGCGAACATTTATGTACGATTGTCGCATATAAAACAGTAGTATGTCTTCCGACGAGTGTGTGAGGGAAGCTAGCTCTTTTTCTTTCTACACTATCTATATTTTACAACAGCCACTTCTCAGTTTTCTATCTATTCACTTCTTAATGCGTCGATCGGGTTCAGACCTGCTGCTCTTTTTGCAGGCATATAACCAAACGCAATACCGATTGCAGCGGATACGCCAAAGGCAAGTGAAACAGCCCCGATGGTCGGTGATGCCGAAATTCCGAAAGCATTTCCGAGAGTTCTGCAGCCGACTGTCCCAATGATAATACCAATGATACCTCCAAGACAGCTGATCATGACGGCTTCCAGAACGAACTGCCCCATGATGTCACTCCTCTTTGCTCCGAGCGATTTTCGAATACCAATCTCTTTCGTTCTTTCCACCACGGATACCAACATGATATTCATAATGCCGATGCCGGCAACCAGCAAGGATATTCCTGCGATACCGCCCAGAACGGAGGATAACATCGTCGTCATCTGGTTGATCGTATCAAGCAGCTGCGTCATACTGTTCACGTGATACAGTTCTTCATTCATCATCTTCTGATACAGGAAATTATCCAGAAGTGTCTCCGCTGTTGATATATTATCCGTATTGGCCGTGGCAAAGGTAAAGCTTGATACATTAGCAGAGCCTGCCAGTCTTGCCGCATTGGAATACGGAATATAGACAATATCATCCGTGGAATTTTCTTCGGAATCCGCTTTCTCCTCCTGAATTCCTACCACGGTATACACCTGTCCATTAATCCTTAGGGTATCTCCGAGTCTTGCAACCCCGTCAAAGACTTCGTCTACGATATAGGTACCGATGACACAGGCACTGTATCTGTTCTTGATATCCGCATAGGTGATGAACCGTCCCTGTGACAGCTCCAGATTATTGATATCAAGATAATCCTCGCCGACACCGATGACAGAGGTGGATGCAGAATTACTGCCGTTCTTTACCGTATAACTGCCGGATACCTTAGGAGTGACTCCTGTAAATATTGCGCTGTTGTCTTCGGCAAATTGATACATTTCTTCAACGGTAACCTTTCTGGTATCCGTATTACTGACAGAGACATTCACCAGATTGGTTCCCATGTCAGAGAAGGTATCGATCAGGTAATTCGTCACACCGGTTACCAGACCCAGCAGGGTAATGACCGCTGCGACACCGATGATCATTCCGAGCATGGTAAGGAAGGAACGCATTTTGCTGCTTAATATGCTCTTAACCGCCAGTTTGAATGCTTGACCAAATCTCATATTCCTACCTGCTCTCTTTCCTCTTTTATGATCTCATCCGTGGTAATTTTGCCGTCTCTTAAGGTTACGACCCTGTTCGCTTCCTGTGCAATGGAACTGTCATGGGTAATCAGGACGATCGTGTTCCCTTCTTCATTCAGCTGCTTCAAGAAATCCAGAAGCTCCCGGCTGGTTTTAGAGTCCAGCGCACCGGTCGGCTCGTCGGCAAGGATTAAGGACGGGTTTCCGGCCAGTGCCCTTGCGACCGCACCTCTCTGCTGCTGTCCGCCGGATAACTGATTTGGAAAGTTGCGCCATTTATCTTCAATTCCAACCTTCTTCAAAGCATCCATAGCCAGCTGCTTCCGCTCCTTTTTCCCTAACCCTGCATAAAGAAGGGGCAGTTCGACGTTCTCGAGCAGATTATGCTTCGATAACAGATTATATTGCTGAAAGATAAAGCCTATGGTCTTATTCCGTATTGCTGCAAGCTGATCATCCTTCAGCTTGCTAACATCCTGGCCCTTCAAAATATACTGTCCTGAGGTCGGTACGTCCAGTGCACCGATGATATTCATGATCGTCGACTTACCACTGCCGGATTTACCTACAATCGCAACGAATTCTCCTTCCATGATGGTCAGATTAATACCGTCATTGGCACGTACCTCGATGTCACCCATCTGGTAAACCTTATAGATGTCGATTAATTGGATCAAAGGTATTTCGTTTGTTACCTTCTGTTCATTCAATACCGTGCACCTCCATTATTTCGTAATGCTCCGAATGGTTTTGCCGCTGCCCTGCCAGTTTCCGGAGGGGCGTTGCCCTGCTGGCATCGCTCCACCCTTCACATCATAGACCATACCCGGCATCATAAAATTCACCGCCTCTGAGATTCGTTTCACATAGACTTCTTCCTCACCGGTAAGGCCACTCTTGATTTCAATATAGTCACCATCCGTCAGACCGGTTTCGACCTTTACAGCCTTAAAGCCCGCAGGTACATCACCCACTGCCTCTTTTACCGTATCATCCTTTACATATACCTGATCGCCGCGCATCAGTGCATCCGCAGGGATTGCCAGAACGCCCTCAGATTTTGCGATGATAATCTCGCCGGTCACATTCATTCCGGGAAGCAGGTTTCCTACCTTATCGATTCTTACTGTGACAGGATACTGAGTCACACCCTGATTGGAGGTACTCAGAAGACTGACATTCGTGACGACGCCTGTAATCTTCTCATCTTCAAAGGCGTCAGCCGTTACATTAACCTCCTGCCCTACCTTCACATTCATGACATCCAGCTCATCTACAGCCATCTCGAAGGTAACTGCGGATAAGTCATAAATTGTGCAAAGCGGCGAGGTATTCTTGATAGTATCTCCAACCAGTGCATCCTTGCTTACTACCTTGCCGGTGATCGGTGCAGTAATACTGTAGTCTGTTCTGGTATCTATGACATCCTGAAGTTTGCTTTCGGCGTCCTCGATAGCCTCCTTTGCATTTTCAACATTATCTTCGGCAGTATCCGCTGCATTCTGGGCATTGTCAAGCTTACTTTGATAGCTTTCCATCAAATCATCGACTGAGCTTGCTGTCAGTGTAAAAAGGATATCCCCTTCTTTAATTCTGCTGCCGGCGGTCACCTTTACACTGCTGATTTCCCCTGCCACCTCCGAAGTAATCACTTTTTGCGTCTTCACAGTGAAGGTACCTTCCGCGCTGCTGTAGATACTTCCGATCGAGGCAGTCGCTGTTGTAGAGGTTGTAATACCACCAGGGTTATCCACCTGAATTGTTACCTGATTGACTAACCTATTTCCGGTCAATACCTCGTCGATGCTGCTGACATTGGTTACCTTACCGGTTATGCTTTCATTGGTAGATTCTATGGTAATCTTTGCTGTTTTTCCTACGAAAGATTGATCCACTTCAGAAGCGGAAAAGGGAATGGTTAAAAGCATCTTGCTGTTATCATAAATCTCAGCGATCTGAGTCCCCTTCTGGATTGTCTGACCTGCTTCGATATATAAGTTCTTAATCATTCCGCTGTCGGTTGCCTTGACACTGCCGCTGCCGTATTTCTCCTTGGCTTCACTATAGTCCTTTTGTGAGTCAGCAAGCTTCTCTTTCGCATCCTGATTACTGTTCTCGGCTTTTGTCAGGTTTTTCTTTGCTCTGTCCAGAGTGGTTTGAGCATTGTCCATCTGATTATCCAGAGTATCCGTATCAATCTGGTACAACACCTGGCCTTCCTGTACAATGTCGCCTTCTTCGAAATCCGCTGCAACGACTTCTCCCTCTACAAGAGTCGTAAGCTCATAAGAATTCAACGGTGAGATGGTTCCGGAAGAGGATAATACATTCTGAATATCCCTGGTTTCCACTTTTGCCGTTGTTACCTTCTCTTCGGCAGCAGTCTTTTTAAATTTGCTGAACACAAAGTGATTTAGGGCAAACCCTGACGCAGCAAGGATTACAGCTATAATGATAAGCATTTTTATAATTTTCTTCCAGTTAATTTTTTTAAGGATCCGTTTCATGGATTTTTACCTCGCTCTTCTATTTGATCGGCTCAGCGACAATAACACGGATTCTTCCGCCTACTGCAACCGCCCTGTCAATATATGCCGTTACCTTATATTTCGCTGTATTAATTTTATCCAGAGATGTTAATACATATTTATCATCAGATAGGCAATATACGCTCGCATGATCCCAAATCGGATATTTGGTTGAGTTTGAAGAAATTGTTGCACTGCCTAGGGAATTTACCTCCAGCTTTGTCAATGCATAGGTTTCTTTCAGTGTCCCATCCTCATACCGGAAGCCAACCGGGCCCTCTGTCAGCTCTGCGTTATCCAGCGAGGATAGCGTGACCTTACCTTCGGTACCATTTAGAATGTAGGAGTAGGTTCCTGCACTTTGGGAAGCGTCCAGGCCGGTATAAATACCATATTTATCAAAGTCACCGGTCGCATTATATAAAATCAAATCCGTGATCTCACCATCAACATTGGTATCATAATAGATCACATTGCTGTCCATGAGCTGTAGACCTGCTATTCTGATCGGGTACAGCCTCGTATAAGAACCGCCATAGTAATCCAGGATATTGATATTGGAGGAGAATTTCGTGGTACCGAAATAGGTTCCCGTACTGTTCACAGTCGTACCGTTAAAGTCCATAACCGGCCTATTGTAGTTTACAACAGTTGCTGTTCCGTCCTTATAGGTGACACGGATCAAATCCTCCTCTTCAAAGCTGGCCTGAGTAGAATCATAATCCTGGGTATATTTATTCCCTGCGGCATCGACAAAGGTGACATAATCAGAGGTAACATAATTTCCTGACTTGTTCTGAACCAGATGGGTACCTACCGCCAATACTAATCCTGTCACGGATGTATTATAGTCATCGCTGTCCAGAGCCCCGGCAATTTTACCGTTTTTACCAAGCAGCAGCGTTACGATATTCCCTTTCTCAAACTGACCTAAGGAAGCAAATTCCTGTGCTGCGGAACTGTTCTCAAATTGATAGGATGTCCCTGCCACCGTAACTGAGGTGGGATTGATCAGGTCGGGGTTTACCGCTGTAATGATACCCGTCACCTTAGTATCATATGCCCAGATTGTCTCAGAGCTTTCTGAATAATACAGGATATCGTACTTCTTAATATCAGTATAGGAGCATTTTGCATCATTCTTATAATAGGTTGCACTGTCGATCGGGAAAGGTATTTCGGATGTCCAGCTGTCATCTGCCACAATCGGTCCTTCGGTTCCGGTATTGATGACGGAGACATAGTCGACTTCTCCGGCAGAGTCAAGAGAGTACCCCAATACTTCGGCATAAACCTTACCCTCCTTATTGGTGGTGTTTAGGGTATTATACAGCAGGTTGACACAGTCGTCATAGTCGATAAAAGCTGTCGCCTTCGTTACTGAAATGTTTTTATTCATTTTTTTAGAGGTGTAGAAAGCCATCTTACTTTCTGTCAGATTACCGGAGAAATAGCTATCCGTATACCCTAATAGATTTAACACCCCGTTCACTGCTTCCATCAGGG
>JAEZLY010000069.1 GCA_023414985.1 Bacillota bacterium
AACATATCACTGATTCTGATATCGAAAGTGCTCTTGCTATGTATGACACCTTTTGTCCGGGACTCACAGATGAATTAAGAGGCTTCTCCGAGGAAAACGGGATATCAATCCGGGATAATCTCTACACCTGGATGACCTATCTGGTGCCCAGGTGCTCCTCTGTTGCCCTGCTTCCGCTTCATACGGAGAATGGGCACACACTCCTTGCCCGAAACTATGAGTTCGGAGTAGACGAAGAGGATTTCCATGTCTATCGGATTGCACCGACAGTGAAGTATGCTCATGTAGGCGGCTCTATCATAGAGTTTGGCAGAAGTGAAGGGATCAATGAATGTGGTCTCGCAGTCTCCATGTCCTCCTGCGGCTTCCCGGTAAGTAATATCCCCGCTATGCGGGCTCCGGCTATCCAAGGTCTTAATTTCTTCGCTGTACTTCCAACCCTTCTGGAAAACTGTAAGGATGTCACAGAAGCTCTCGAGATGGTTCAAAAGATGCCGATTGCTTATAACATTAACCTAGTGTTGGCGGATCGGAATCAAAGAATTGCCTTAGTTGAAACCATGAATGGTGAGATGGCTGTCCAAACCGGAGGAAGTGAGAAGGAAGCTTCCTTCCTTTGTGCCACCAACCATATCGCAATAGAAACCTTTCAGAGCAGGGAACCTATGGCGATGCGCAATTCCCTTGTTCGTTATGATATTCTTAATACGTTCGTGCAGACCAACGATAAGATATCGGAGTCGCAAATAAAGGAGCTCCTATTAACCAAATACCCGGAAGGTATGACTGCGTGGTATTTCCGCGACTGGTTCGGAACTGTTAAATCTGTGGTTATGGACGTGAACGAGGGACGCTTTTCCATCTGCTGGGGCGGACGTGCCGAAAACGGCTGGGAGGATTTCTATGTAGACCGAAAGACAGGAAATAGCAGTAAGGAAATAGAGATTCTGGAGGAACCCGGTAATAAAGAGTTCTTCGAATTGATACCGATATCATAAAAACTGAAAAGCCCACTACCAGCCTGTAAAGAAAACTAGATTGTATTTTTCTGAACTCCGAATATTAGAAAACTTGAATTGATTAGCAGCTTAAGAGGCTTGGATCCGTATTGTACCGGATCCAAGCCTCCAGAATTGCGCTTATTTCTCTCGCTATTGTAATTTCCTATGTATTCTTAATCCAATCAGTTAAAGAAGCTTAATTTCATAAACACAGGAGGTATCTCCCCTTAAAATTGAGGAAACCACCCTGCTTTTTACCTCTTTACCGGTGACCTTTGCAATCATTCTTGCCGTCATACTGGCAGAACAGTTACAAAGAACCGGAGATACTTTTTTACCATTCATGCTCTGAGTAATGGGACAAACGCAATAGGGTTTATTTTCATCGACCAGAATTGTATTTTGCTCCTGATCAAAGGTTACAACCTGTCCATGTTCCTTGGACATGAATTGAATAAATCCGTCCAAGTCTCCGACATACCCTGACAGCATCGGCTCCATCGATTGATAATGACAGGCACCGCACCGATCCAACAGGATTGCACATGTCTCCTCAGAGCAATTTTTTTCAATGCTGTATAATAACTCATTCAACCATTCCAGACTGAATTCTTTGGCCCATTCCTGGTATCCATCCATAACTGTTCTCCCCTTTTCAATACGATATTTCCTTATGCCATGATTATAGCACTTACCAAGGGAAAGGCCTACCTCAAACATTTTACATAAAAAGAGTTAAGGGTATGTTATTGATTGTGAAGGTATAAAATAGGCGGACCCTGATGCTGTGATCAGGAAAATCCGCCTGTATTATGATTGCTAATCCTGGTTGAAGATCATTAATTATATTGCTTCGCTATCCTGAATACGGCATTTGCCAGGATGTCTACCTCTTCTCCGGTATTGTAAATTCCCAGAGAGGCACGAACCGAGCTGTCCAGCCCAAATCGTCTGAGTACCGGCTGCGCACAGTGATGTCCTGCCCTTACCGCAATTCCTTCCCGGTTCAGCCGTTCTCCTACGCCTTCCGGTTTTATTCCGCGGATGACAAAGGATAGTACGCTGATTTTATCAGGTGCGGTACCAATCAGACGAACGTGGGGGATCTGGCTGAGTCTCTCCAAGGCATACCTGGTCAATTGCCTTTCATGTGCCTCTACGTTCTCCATTCCTATCCTGCTCAGATAATCAACTGCTGCTCCCAGACCGATTGCATCCGCGATATTCCCTGTTCCCGCTTCGAATTTGTAAGGTAAATGATTAAAGGTGGTATGGCTGAAGGTAACATTGCTGATCATCCCGCCGCCTCTCTGCCAGGGAGGCATTTGTTCCAGAATTGCCTTCTTTCCATAGAGGATACCAATGCCGGTAGGACCATACATCTTATGGCCTGAAAATACATAAAAGTCTGCATCCATCTGTTTTACATTAATCGGAAGGTGAGGGATGGACTGAGCTCCGTCAATAACTGTATAAGCCCCCTGACTGTGAGCCATTCTGACCATAGCTTCTACCGGATTGACCGTTCCGAGAACATTTGATACTTGCGTAATCCCTACGATTTTTGTACGGGGCGAAAGCAACTTTCCATATTCCTCTAGATTAACCTCTCCGTCATCGTTGATCGGTATAACCTTAATCACCGCACCCTTTTCCTGCTGCAGCTTCTGCCAGGGAACGATATTCGCATGATGCTCCATCTCAGTCAGGAGGATCTCATCTCCCTCTTTTATAATCATCGGGCCGAGACTTTCCGCAATTAGATTAATACCTTCCGTGGTTCCCCTGGTAAAGATGATTTCTTCCGAAGAGGCTGCCCCAATAAAATCACGAACCTTATCCCTAGCAGCTTCATAAGCCTTTGTGGCTTCATCTGCCAGCGTATGTGCCCCACGATGAATATTAGAATTATACTGTGAATAGTATCGACTCAATGAGTTTATTACCTCTTGAGGCTTCTGCGTGGTTGCTCCATTGTCCAGCCAGATCAGAGTGTTACCGTTGACCCTCCTATGTAAAATCGGAAAATCCTTTCGAATGGACTGGACCTCAAATCCTCTATTCCAATGCGGAACAGAACTTAAATCGGATGGCAGCTCCGGTTTATTATTGTTCAAGAAGTAGTAGTCCGGGATTTCCCGGCATTCCGGATAGATACACTGATTAAGATTGAAAAGCTCGCTCCCATTATGTGTAATCATAATAATATCCTACCTCTACATTCTCCAGCATTCCCAAGGCATCATCAGCTAAGACGGCAGAACCGAAGTACAAGGACAGGACGAAAGAAGCAATACCCATATTATCAATTCCGGCATATTTGACGGACAGACTGGGAATCATACCTTCATCGGGAATTCCCGGCTGATGCAGACCGACGACTCCCTGTTCTCTTTCTCCGACTCTCATTAACAGGATATTGGTCTTTCCGGAAGGTGACATATTACATGCTTTCCCATCAATCAACAGTTTATCACAGGGCAGGATCGGAACTCCTCGCCAGGTCATAAACGGTGCGCCAAAGAGGTTCACAGTAACCGGTGGAACTCCTCTACGGGTACATTCTCTGCCAAAAGCGGCAATCGCTCTGGGATGGGCCAAGAAGAAGGAAGGCTTCTTCCATACTCTGGACAGCAACTCATCCATATCATCCGGCATAGGAATGCCGTATCTCGGCCTGATCCTCATACGGGAAGGTACACTGTGAAGGAGTCCGGAATTCTCATTATTGATCATCTCCCACTCCTGTCTTTCCTTCATAGCCTCAATGGTGAGTCTCATTTCCTGTTCTTTCTGATCCAGCGGCATATTAAAGATATCGGTAACGTGGCTGTTCATTTTCAGAATAGTTTTTACAACACCTAACGTGTATTCCTTTGGTACCTCTTCATAATCGGCAAAGGTCTCAGGCCACTCCCGTTCCCTTAGATTGTCGGAGATCACTCTCGGGAGCCGCTCCGGGTTCTCACATACCTCCATTGGAATATCATAATTACTTCTTCTCACCTGATTCACCCGATAGACACCTGCATCTACCGATACCCAGGGAAGGAAGCTTAAGAACCATCTGGGTGTGATTGCTTCCATGGTAGGAGGAATTATGGTACTATGGGATAAGTTTCTCGCTATGTTCGGATCCAGGCTATAGTTACTTATGATGTTATCTGAAAGATCCATCATTACACCTCGATAAAAGAGCATTCTAATTATTATATTCAGTTCGATGAATTTGGGTACGATAAAATTCATATCATGGAGTACAGTAAAATAGTTTAAGGTAAGGATAACAGTTATTCATTACTGCTATCCTTACCTTAATTATCGATGAGCTTTTTACACATGCCCATATTCGTATCATGTCAAATCTTCAATTTATCCTGAGGCTACCGCTTCCCCTTCTGGTCAGCGACGAATTCCTCTGTTGTCAGGAAAACCTCTTCATAGCCCAGGCTATGGCATAGCTTTGTTACGTTTGGCTGTTCAAGATAAGCCTGCTCCAGGATCTCCTTCTGTGCAAAAACCTCTCTGGTGGTACCATCCAACAGGATATTCCCCTGAGCAAAAACGATCGCCCGTTCAAAGGTCTCCGCTACGAAATCCATATCATGGATAATGGTGATTACCGTCTTTCCTTCTGCACGAAGCTTCCGAATGACGGATTTGATCAGTTCCTTTCCGTGATAATCCTGTGCAATCGTAGGTTCATCAAAGATGATGACCTTCGTATCCATCGCGATAATCGAGGCGATGGCAACCAGCTTTCTACTCGACAGACCAAGATCATAAGGATTTTTATCTGCAAAATCTGATAGTCCCAACAGACTCATCGCTTCCTCTGCTCTTTGCTTTGCCTCTTCTTCCTTCATTCCGATCTTCTGCGGCCCGAACATGACCTCATCAATTACCCGATTCTTAAAGATCTGATCATTGGGATTCTGAAAAACCATACCGATATGCTTTGCCAACTGAGCAACTGTCAACGATGCTATGTCACTGCCATCAAATGAGATAGAACCGGAGGTCGGACGCAGCAATCCCTTCAGTAGTTTCACAAAGGTTGTTTTACCTGCACCGTTTTGTCCGATAATGGCAGTAGAACGGTCATCGATCGAGAAATTAAGTCCCTTCAGGATTTCTTCTCCCTGAGAATAGGAAAAATGCAAATCTTTGATTTCAAGTACCTGGCTCCTGTCCATCTACATTTCCCCCTTTGAATGCTTTAGTAATGACTCTGCTTCTTCAAGGGTCACAGGATAGCATCCCGTCTGCTCATTCTTAAGACCTAACCCACGGCAGATTTTTGTGAATACGGGAGGCTCCACACCATAGGAATCCAAATCATCTCTGGAGAAAATCTTCTGTGGTGTGTCAATGGCGATCTGCTTCCCGCCATCCAGCAATAAGACACGGTCGCTGTAGGAAGCAATCTTCTCCATGTTATGCTCTACCATAAAGATCGTAATACCCTTTTTACTCAGCTTCTGTACTGCCTGATAGACCTCTTCCCGTCCCTGCGGATCGAGCTGGGAGGTCGGCTCGTCGAGAACGATGATCTCCGGCTGCATTGCGATGATACTGGCGATCGCCATACGCTGCATCTGTCCTCCGGACAGGTCAAAGGGGTTCCTGTCCCGGTATTTGCTGATATCTAAAAGCTCCATGGCATCATCGATCCGCTTGATCATCTCTTCCTTGGGCACACCCAGGTTCTCTAATCCAAAGGCAATTTCTTCACTTACGGTTAGTTTCGACCCTGTCACCTGATTAAAAGGATTTTGGAATACTGTCCCGACCTTTTCGCACAGGTCACTGATTTCTTCGTTCTTGACCTCCAGCTCATCGATCAGTACCTTGCCTCCGTAAGCACCTTTATAAAAATTAGGCACCAGTCCCGCAATAGCCTGACAGAGGGTACTTTTCCCGGACTCATTCTTTCCGATGATTCCGATGAATTCACCCGGTTCTACCATGAAGGAGATTCCGTCCAAGGCAAGCTGTTCTGTCGCAGGATATTTATATTTCAGATTCTCAACCACTATTTTAGCCATCTAGCAACCCTCCAGCAGATACCCAGCAGCAGTATGACAAGCATCAGAAGCTGTAAGAACTTATCCGCACTTGATTTCTTCTCATCGTTATAATAGGTTTTCTTATTTTTTGCATTAAAGCCTCTTACCTCCAAAGCCAGTGCCCGCTCCTTCGTATTGATCAGGGAGCTCATGACTACCGGAGAAATCAGAGGTATGAAAGCCTTGATTCTTACAAAAAGATTACCCTCGGTCTCCATTCCCCTGCTTCGCTGCGCGTCCATAATCGTGGACATGGTTTCCGTCATCTGGGGGATGATCTGGAAGACTGAGATAAACACATAACCGAATCTGGGTGAGAAGCCCTTCCTCATAAAGTTCTCAATCATATCCGAGGGCTTCGTGGTTAAAATCAAGACACAGAAGCTCAGCAGGATGTTCATCACATTAATCACAATTCCCAGTGCGAACATCAGGCCCTCCTGATAGAAAACCACAGGTCCCAGGTGCAGAACCGGTATGACATTTCCCGCCCGGAACAGGCCCTGAATGATGACAACCGTGAGCAGCACGAAACCGGACACTCCCAGAATCGGCAAGGTATGCTTCAATACTTTAGAAGCAAGTAAAAGGCAGGCACTGCACAGAATAAATACCACGCTTACTAATCTGCTTCCCGTAACTGCAGGAAGTAATAATGCAATTACGATGTACAAAATTTTACTTTCCGGTGCCAGTTTATTTAATATTGAATTCTTTTCTTTATATAAGCTGATACTTTTCATTTTGAACTCCACTATAGCGCTTAGCGCCATCCCCTGCTGTGATGAAAGTAGTCATGACGCAGTCCTGCCTGCTATCCTGCCAACTTTCTTAATTATTTATTGTCGAGACTTTCTACCTTATCGCTGCTCTGATATAAAGCAATCAGACTCTTCGGAAGACCCTTGCAAACCAAGAATACGATCAGTAATACAGCAATCTTATCGGGTAAATCAACGAGAATCTCATCGATGAAGGATGCGATAAATACCGGGAAATGATTAGCTACAGCCCAGGCATAAGCAGCGTCACCCCATACATTGCCGGTGGTACCGCCCCAGAAGATTACATTTAAAGGTGTGGACACGACTACAGCTGCCAGACCGGTTAAAATTGCTGTCAACAACGCACCCTTTAAATTCTTCATCAAGCCCTTGTGCGCCATAATAC
>JAEZLY010000119.1 GCA_023414985.1 Bacillota bacterium
AGAGGCGGAGGTGACGAGATCGTTGTCTAATGTAATCAAAGCCTATTCCATCCGCTATGAGGAGGAGATAAAAAAGACAATCGACACACATCTCCGTATAGATAAGGAATTGGAAGAAAGAAGGAAAGCACTCGCGGCGATTTCCCAACCCCAATCCGAGGAGGGTTTTGTGGAAGGAATTCAGGCCCTCGTGGTAGAACAGCTGCCGTCAGAGTCTGATACGGAGAAGGCTTCTAAGCTTCTTGAAGAGGCCAAAGCGGAAGCCTTAGATATCATAGATCAAGCGAAGCAGGAAGCAGAAGCGATAAAGAAGGAAGCTTATGCTGCTGCACAAAAGAAAGGCTATGACGACGGAATGCTTCAAAGCAGGAAGGAAGCCCAGAAATTCAAAGCGGATTATGAGGAACAGTCCCGGAGGCTGAAGGAAGAATACGACAGGTTGACGTATTCACTGGAACCGCAGATTTCAGATATTATAGCCGCTTTGGTAGAGAAAATCACCGGTATTGTCATAGAAGACAGAGACGAAGTCATTCTTTATCTGGTGGATAAGACCTTGAAAAATCTAGAAAAGTGTGACGAATATACCATTCGGGTATCCAAGGAGGATTATGAATTTGTCTCGATGCGGAAGAACCTTCTGCTGGCTGCCATCGGGAGAGAGGTTCCTTTCTATATCGTCGAGGATTTGAATCTGAAAAAGAACCAATGCCTGGTGGAAACAGAATATAAGGTAATTAATTGCAGCCTGGATGTTCAGCTGGGTAATTTAATCCAGGATTTAAAATTGATTGCCGGTATTTAGTTTTTGTTCGATATTGTCGATATAATAAGAAAGTAGGTAATCATGATAGCGATTGATTTTGATAAATACAGGCAGCTTCTTGATAAATCCTATGAACAGGAAATCGGAAGAGTAGTTAAGATGGTCGGTTTAACGATAGAAGCTTCCGGTCCGAATGCAAATCTGAATGATGTCTGCTACATAACAGGAGAAAATCAGAAACAAAAAAAAGCGGCAGAAGTGGTCGGTTTTCGTGAAAACAGGATTTTGCTGATGCCCTATGACGATATGACCGGTGTCGGTATCGGAAGTCTGGTAGAGAATTCGGGAACCGCGTTTAAAGTACCGGTTGGAGAAGATCTTCTCGGTAAGACCCTGGACGGGCTGGGCAATCCAATGGATGATACAGAACTAACCGGTTCGCAGTACTATCCGGCTGAGGCACCACCGCCGGATCCTCTGAAACGTAAGATCATCGACGAGGTATTACCGCTCGGTGTCAAAGCGGTGGACGGTCTGTTGACGGTAGGAAAAGGGCAGAGAATTGGTATCTTTGCAGGAAGCGGTGTCGGTAAGAGTACATTGCTTGGTATGTTTGCCAGGAATACCAAAGCGGACATCAATGTCATCGCACTGATCGGAGAGCGAGGCAGAGAGGTGCGGGAGTTTATTGAACGAGACCTCGGAGAAGAAGGAATCAAGCGTTCCGTTCTTGTAGTGGCCACTTCAGATAAACCCGCTTTGATCCGTAAAAAGGCTGCTAAGACAGCAACCGCAATTGCGGAGTATTTCAGGGATCAGGGGAAGGATGTTCTGCTAATGATGGACTCCCTGACCCGTTTTTCCATGGCGCAGAGGGAAATCGGTCTAGCCTCGGGCGAACCGCCGGTTTCTAGAGGGTATCCACCCAGTGTATATTCTGAGATGCCTAAGCTCCTGGAACGTGCCGGAAATTCTGAGCATGGCTCCATCACAGGGCTATATACAGTTCTTGTAGACGGCGACGACTTTAATGAGCCAATCACCGATACAGCCAGAAGTATTCTGGACGGCCATATCATGTTATCCAGAAAGCTCGGACATAAGAACCATTATCCGGCGATTGATGTATTACAGAGTATCTCACGTTGTATGAGCTCAATTATTGACAGTGAGCATAAAGCCGCTGCAGGTAAACTGAAAAATGTTCTTGCTACCTACCAGGATGCAGAGGATCTAATAAATATCGGAGCCTATAAAAGTGGCTCCAATCCGGATATCGATTATGCTATCGCAAAAATCAAGGAGGTTAATTCTTTCCTGCAGCAGGACGTTGATTCCAGGATTAATTTTGACGATGAAGTCGCAATGTTGATGGAGATATTTAATTCATAATGAAAAAATTCAGATACAGCATGGAAAATCTGCTACAAATAAAGAGAAAGCTCGAGGATCAGGCCAGGATAGCCTATGGTACGGCACGACTGCGTCTGACCAGGGAAGAGGAGAAGCTGGAACAATTTAAGCAGCGGAAAACTTCTTATGAAGATGAGCTGCGGAGCCTTCAGACAGCAAAGCTTAATATCCTCCAAATCCGCCAATGTGAGCATGCGATCGAGCAGATGAAGGAGAGTATCAAACAGCAGGCTACTGTAGTAAGAAATGCCGCCCACAGACTGGAAGTCTCCAGAATCAGACTGAATGATGCCATGGTGGAACGCAAGACACAGGACAGGCTGAAGGAAAAAGCTTTAGATGAGTATATGCTGGAATTTGATGCAGAAGAGCGTAAGGAAATCGACGAGCTGAATAGCTTTCATTACAGCAGCGAAGCGCTTTATGAGGAGGACAGGTAATGGCTAAGAAGGATAAGGCCGGAGAAAAAGAGAAAAAGGAAGGTAATAAAATACTGACCATTTTAATTTCTCTTTTGATCGTTATTATATGGGTTGCCATCTTTTCGATATTAATTAAACTGGATGTCGGTGGTTTCGGATCCGGAGTTTTACGACCAATTCTGAAGGACGTGCCTGTGGTGAATAAGATCCTTCCTGATGTGGGGGACGCTGTCGTGGCTGAAGAAAATAATTACGAATATAAGACACTCGATCAGGCTGTTGCTAAAATTAACGAGCTGGAACAGACGATTAAGGATATGAATCAGTCAGGTACGGATAACAGTGACAAGGTAGCGGAGCTGCAAGCTGAAGTGGACCGGCTGAAGACCTTTGAGGACAATCAGGTTGCCTTTGAGGAGCGAGTTAAGGAATTTGATAAGAATGTAGTATTTAATGATGCCGCACCCGGTATTGATGAATATAAAAAATATTACGAACAGATTAATCCGACCAATGCGGAAGAGATTTACCGCCAGGTAATCGAGCAGCTTCAATACTCGGATGCTATTAAGGAAAAGGCAGCGATTTATAAAAACATGGATCCTGCAGCAGCAGCACAGATTCTGGCTACCATGACCGCGGATGTAAAATCCGTAGCAGAGATCCTGCTTAGTATGAAACCCAAGGAGAGCGCAGCAATCTTAGCTGAGATGGACAGTGTTGTGGCAGCAAAGATTACTAAGAAGATGCTTGATATGGATGCGGAAAAGCTCGCAAATTAGATTACATCCGGGAGAATTCTCCCGTTGTAATAAATATCATTAACGAGTAATTTACGAAGTAAATTGACAGTGTTTCGTTACGAAGTAAATTGACAAGTCTATTTTACGAAGTAAATTAACAAGTTTATTTACGAAGTAAATTAACTCTAAGAAAGGAGGAATAACTGCATGATGACGCAGAGCGTTATGACGCAGGCAGTAAATCTGCTTGGCAGCGCGTCTGGAAGCGTCACTTCTAAGGGAAAGCAGAACGGAAGCAGTTTTGAGCTGGTCATCGATCACAGCCTGAAAGCTAATCAGAATGAGAAAGATGATACGAACAATACAGTACAAAAGACAAGTACGCAGACCCCCAAAAAAGAGAATAGTAAAAGTGACGCAGTAGCCGACGACAGTAAGCAGCCTGTAAAAACCGAAAAGGTTCAGGATTCAAAGACTGCTGCGAGGACACAGGACAAAGTGGATACCGGTACAACTGTGAAAGACACTGCTCAGACGGACGATGGTTCAGAGATCAGTACTGATCCCGAGACGATGGAAAAGATTGCTGCTATGCTCGCCGCAGTGAAAGAAACGGTACTTGATGTACTGAATTTATCTTCGGAGGAGCTGGATCAGCTGTTAGCTGATCAGGGAATGAAACTGGCCGATCTTCTTCAGCCGGAAAACCTTCAACAGCTGGTACTGGCAAATGCCGGACAGAACAATCTGGTATCGGTACTGACCGATGAGAACTTGGCCAATACGATGAACAATCTGCTGCAGTCCGTAGAGGATATCAAGAATAATTCAGGACTTGATATTTCGATGGAGCAGGTGAAAGACATTCTGGACAGTATGCAGCAGCCAACTCAGGCTGAGACAGCGGTCAAACCGGTGGAAACAGTAGCAACGGTAAATCAGCAGGAGGTTGTGCAGAAGCCTGAAGCGAACAAGGAGGTATCGGACAACGATAAAAGGAGTACCGGTACGGACGGATTGCATAAGGAAATCCATGTTGAAGTATTGAAGGCAGCTGGTGAAAAAGAAAGCTCTTCCGGGTCACAGTCGGATCTGACACGGGGTGAAAACAGGGATCTCTCTTCCGCTAAGCAGTACGAAGTATTTCTGAATAATCTGACGAATACGGAGACGGCACCGCAGGTTAAATTCGACACCGGCGTTATGAGAATTACCGAGATACGGGAAATTGCGAACCAGATCATCCAGCGTATCAGAGTTACGATCCAGCCGGAACAGACTTCCATGGAAATGCAGCTAAATCCGGAGCACTTGGGAAAGGTTAATTTATCCGTACAGTCCAAGAGTGGTGTCATGACCGCACAATTTGTGGTTCAGAATGAAATCAGTAAGGAAGCGATAGAAAGTCAGCTGCATACCTTGCGTGAAACCTTAAACCAGCAGGGAATTAAGGTGGATGCAATCGAGGTAACAGTAGCATCTTATGCTTTCGATCAAAACCCGAACGAGCAGGCTGGATCCCAGCAGGAAGCAAAAAAGAATTCCGGAAGCCATATCACCATGGAGGAAGCAATGAACATGACGGATGACTCGGAAATACCGGAAGACGCGTCAGAACTAACGGGTATCAGTGGAAATACAATAGACTACACAGCATAAGGCAGTCTATGAAAGGAGCAGTAATATGAGTGATTTAGTTCAACCCGTAAAGGATGGTACGGTAGTAGAAACAACCAAGTCAACCGATGACACCAAGAAAAAATCCGGCAACAATGAGCTTGGTAAGGATGCCTTCCTTCAACTGCTTGTAACACAGATGAAATACCAGGACCCGTTAAATCCGAATACTGATACGGAATATATCGCACAGCTGGCAACCTTCTCTCAGTTGGAACAGCTTCAGAATCTTGGTACCACAGCCTCCAATACCCAGGCCTTCAGTCTGGTTGGTAAGACGGTAATGCTGAAAACCGAAAATTCTACGGGAAGTACGGTATATGTAACCGGTAAGGTTGATTATGTTACAATGTCAGGCAGTAAAACCCAGTTATCGGTGAACGGAAAGATCTATTCTTCCGATCAGCTGGATACAGTATTAAGCGATAGTTATGTTGCGGAACAGAACCTTCCGAAGGTTGCTGATACCAATTTATCCTATGATGCCGATAACCCGAAGGATTTAAGCTTTACAGTGGACCTTGGCTCAGAAGATACTGTAGCGACTCAGGTTGCAGTAGCAATCGGTGAAACGGTAATTGACTCCGGTAAGGTCAAATTGGCAGGTAATAAGGTAACTATTGATAAATCTGCATTCAACGGATTAATTAACGGAACCTATAAGCTGACAGTGGGCTTTAATGACTCGAAGCTTACCACAGTAAAGGATAAGGTAAACTTAGAAGTAAAGAATTCTGATGTCACGGCGACGAAGGAGAACACAGTAACAGATACTTCGAAGGATACAACGGCTGCAAATTAAGATTGGACAGCAAAGATTAGATTGATTAAGGAAGGTGATACATAGATGAACATTCCGGTAAATCAATTTCCTTCCATTGAGCAGATGACGCAGCAGCTGAATGCCGCGAAGAACATACCCGGCAGCAATACGGGAAATGTGAAGCAGCAGGGCGGTACGCCATTTAGTGAGATATTAAAAAGCAAGCAGGCTGTATCAGAAACCAATGAATTAAAGTTTTCAAAGCACGCGAATGAGCGTCTGGCAAGCAGGAATATTGATCTGACAGACGAACAGCTGTCAAGGCTGGAAAACGGTGCAAGGAAAGCAAGTGAGAAGGGAATTAATGAATCCCTGGTAATGGTAGATAATCTGGCATTTATCGTTAATGTGAAGAACAATACGGTAATTACCGCAGTGAATGACGGTGAAGACAGAGTGTTTACGAATATTGATGGTGCTGTAATCATGTAATAAGCCGGACCTTACGGAGGCTTAGGTATCCATGACCGACAGATTGGATACGGATGAGTTAAGCAGAAATTGGAGGTCATAAGTTATGATGAGATCATTGTTCTCTGGCGTATCGGGCTTAAAGGTACACCAGACAAAAATGGATGTAATAGGTAATAATATTTCAAATGTTAATACAATCGGCTTTAAATCAAGTTCAGTAACCTTTGCCGATGTATTTTATCAGACAACACAAAACGCTTCCGGTCCGAACGCTGCGACCGGTACGACAGGTAGAAATGCGATGCAGATTGGTCTTGGAGCCAATGTCGCATCCATCACCTCAGCAATCACCACCTCGGGAGCTTCCCAAAGAACGGATAATCCCTTCGATGTTATGATCGAAGGCGACAGTTTCTTTGTAGTGAACAAGGGTGGTACCAATTATTTTACGAAAGCCGGATCTTTTAATATTGATGCAGGCGGGACCTTAAGTACCGCATCCGGAGCAGCGGTCATGGGATGGCAGGTGGATCCGAAGGACGTGACTAAGACGGTAGCGGATACCGTTTCCCCGTTGACCATCATGTCTCCGAGTAACCTGTATGCGGAACCTGAAGCTACGACAGCCTGCTACATCTCCGGTAATATCGACAGTATGGATACCCAGCTGACCGGTACCGGTAAAATGGTGAATTTAACCTTCTATGATAATCTTGGACACAGTTATACTGCCGATATGGTAATCAAACGTCCGGATGACCAGGAAGGAACCAATGTCTATGGTGTACAGATTACTGATATCAAGGATGAGAATGGACTCTCTATCTTTGCACTGGCTACTCCGCAGGACGACGGTACTGTTACCTATACGCAATCCGGTGTCAGCAGCGTGAGCTTAAATGATTCAGCAGGAAATCCGAATCTAGATGAGGCGACCGGTAAAGTATCAGTCGATATGCAACCGCTTCTCCTGACCTTTAATCCTTCAACCGGTGCATTTGTAGGTATCGGAGATGATAATGAAAAGACAGCTACGATGTCAATTCAAGTAAATGAAGGACCATTTAAGAATATTTCGATTGACTTTTCTAAAATTACCATGTATTCCACCAGCGGATCCTCCTCGCTTGAGGCTACCAAAGGTGATCTGACCGGTAACGGTGCAGGTAAGCAGGTTGGTAATATGACCGGTGTAAGCATTGACGCTTCCGGTAAGATTTACGGCAAGTATGATAACGGTGACAGTCGTTTACTGGGACAGATCGCAGTTGCAAGCTTTGCTAATCCTGCCGGATTGGAGGCAGTCGGCAACAGCATGTATTCAGCGACACAGAACTCCGGTGAATTTGATGGAATAGGACAGGATCCGACGCAGGGAGGCGGCAGCTTAACGACAGGTGTTCTCGAGATGTCAAACGTCGATTTATCCCAGCAGTTTACGGATATGATTACGACGCAGAGAGGTTTCCAGGCGAATTCGCGAATAATTACGACATCTGACTCCTTGTTGGAAGAGCTGATCAATTTGAAGAGATAACACAAGGCTGATGTATGTATATGAACTGTAATTCTAATGCCATATATCAGTAATGATGGGTGGCGGCTGATACTGCCACCCTTTTCATAATAAGAGACCTGACTATAAAAGGATCAGTTACACAGAATCTCGCAATAGGAGCATTCGCAGTATTGCAGAAAGGAGGTAACAATGATTGAGGTAACCAGATTGAATGACACAAAACTGATTATCAATGCTGATATGATCGAGAAGGTGGAAGAGTCTCCAGATACCGTGATCACGCTGACCTCGGGCAGTAAGATTATCGTAAAAGAAAGTAGACAAGAGGTAAGAAATCTTGTAATATTATACAAAAAAGAGATATTTGGTCGAGATTTGTAACCGGAAATGCCCGGTGTTCTACGGATAGATAAGATTAACAAGGATGGAAGGTGGCAGTTTTGGATTTTGCGTCCCTATTAGGGTTAGTTTTGTGTTTTTGTGTAGTTGTATACGGTATTTTAGTTGGTCAGTCCGGAATAGAAGTATTATTAAACTTTGTGGATATTCCATCTGTTCTGATTACCATCTGCGGAAGTTTGTGCTGTGTCTTGACCATGTCACCAAGCCCGAAGGGCTTTCTGGAAAATCTGGCAAGCTTCCGGCTGGCATTAAAAGCATTACCGTCGAATGAGGAAGAAACAATCAAAACGATCATCAGCTTATCAAATATCGCACGTAAAGAGGGTCTGTTGGCATTGGAAGAAGCAGCCAACGGAATTGATGATGAATTCCTGAAGAAGGGAGTCCTTCTGATCGTCGACGGTACTGATCCTGAATTGGTACGCAGTATCATGGAGACAGAATTGAATTGTATTGAAGCACGGCATGCTTCGAAGTTTACGTTCTGGGATTCGTTGGCGGCCATGGGACCTGCCTGGGGTATGATCGGTACCTTAATCGGTTTAATTAATATGCTGAAGAAGATGGATGATGCGAAAGCAATCGGTCCTAATATGGCAGTTGCGTTGGTTACCACCTTTTATGGGTCCATGATAGCCAACTGGATATGTATTCCGGTTTCCACCAAGCTGAAAGCCAACAATACAAAGGAAATCATGATTAAAGAGGTAATGGTGGAAGGTCTTCTTTCCATACAGGCCGGTGAAAATCCCAGAGTTATTGAAGAGAAACTGAAGTCCTTCCTGTCTCCTGTCAGAAGGGCTGCCATGGCTGAAGAAAGCGGTGAAAACGTTGGCTAGGAAAAAACAAGCGGAAGGCGGAGGGAATAATGCCCCCTGGCTGAATACCTTTGCCGATTTAATGAATTTGCTGCTCTGCTTCTTTGTATTGCTGTTCGCTATGTCCGATGTCGATGCAGAGAAATTCGATCAGGTATCCGTATCCATGGCCAATTCCATTGGTGTTTTTGACGGAGGCGGAACCTCGGTGGGAACAGGTAATCTGATTTCCTCCGGAATGACGCAGATGAATGAACTGGACAAGTTTTACACCAATATGGGGAAAGCCAGTAAGCAGACAGGTAAGGACGTCCAGTCGAAGGACAATGATTCTTCCAAGGATGAAACCAACCTTTCTAATGAAGGCACCGAGGCACTGAACGGTGATCAGGGTGTCGATGAGAATCAAGGGAATGCCGGTATTCAGGATAATCAGAAGAATGAGAACATACAGGATTCCAGTAGTCAGGGTTCTGAAGGTGCTAAGGATGGAAAGGGCAATGCCGGTTCCCAGGATTCAGCAGGTTCAGGAGATGCACAGCTGGCCGAGGCATTGAATACGATAGAGCAGAAGAAGGAAGAAGTATCTACCGGAATGTATGATAAGATTTCGGATCTTACAGAGAAATATAATCTTGGAGATTATGTGGAGCTGAGCATAGACCCGAAATATCAATATGTAGAACTGACACTCAAGGGTGCCATCCTATATGACTCCGGTGATGCAGAGCTGAAGGATACCTCCCTCCCGATCCTTGCTAATATCGGTGAAATCCTTAAGAAGTTTGAAGGCTATACCGTAGAGGTAACCGGTCATACGGACAATGTTCCGATGAGCGGCTCAAAATACAAGGATAATAATTGGCTGTCCTCTGCAAGAGCACTGAATGCCGCAGATTATATGATCCATAAGGTTGGGCTGGATCCTGCCTATGTCAAATACTCAGGGCGGGGAGAATACGAGCCGATCGCCAGCAATTCGACTGCGGAAGGAAGAGCTAAGAACAGAAGAATTGAAATTAAGATATTTAATGAATATTATGATAAATAACAAAAGCGAAGCAAAAAGGGGGACTCCTAATGAAGAAAAACATATTAACAATTATCATCATGGCAGTGACACTGATCAATACGATCCTATTGGGCGTACTGATATTCGCCATTGTTCCGACTGCGAACAAAACTACCAAAATGGTGGACAAGGTTGCGTCGATCGTAGACTTGGAACTGGAGTCACCTGAAAACAAAAATGATCAGGTAGCAGTATCCGATATTGTAATCTATGATATGCCGGATAAGTTGACCATCAATTTAAAGAAGGGTGCGGACGGAGCGGATCATTATGCTATGCTCAACGTATCAATCTCCATGAACAGTAAGCATAAGGACTATGAGGCATTGAATCCTAAGGTAACCGAAAACTCCAATGCAATCGAAGAAATCGTGCAGGAGGAATTCGCTAAATATACAAGAGATGATGTGGAAGCCAACAAAAATATAATTAAGGAACAGATTGTCTCAAGAATACAGGACCTGTTCCAATCCGATTTCATCATCAGTGTTTCCTTTGGTAATTTAATTCTCCAATAATAAGAAAATGGTACCTTTCTTATCGAAATTTTGGATTTGTTACGAAAATTGATGCTTTTCTTAGCATTTTGTGTTATTATGTAACTAGTATATCAGGGAGGAATTGATCATGGGTGACGTCCTATCCCAAAATGAGATAGATAATCTGCTGGCGGCTCTGTCAAGCGGTGAACTGGATGCGGATGATTA
>JAEZLY010000123.1 GCA_023414985.1 Bacillota bacterium
CTGCAGCATTGGTTGAATATCGGTGAGAAGACCAGCGCTGACAAGTTACCTAAGATCTTCTATGTAAACTGGTTCCGTAAGGATCAGAACGGCAAATGGTTATGGCCCGGATTTGGTGATAACAGCCGTGTCCTGAAATGGATCTTCGAAAGGACCTCCGGTGAGGGTAAGGCTGTAAAGACCCCGATCGGTTATATGCCTACCGAGGATGCACTTGATCTGAACGGACTGTCAAGTGTCAGTGACGCTGATATGAAGGAACTTCTGAAGGTTGATAAGAGCGAGTGGCTGAATGAAGTTGCTTCCGTAAGAGAGCATTATGCTAAGTTCGGCGAGAAGCTTCCGAAGGAGCTTGCTAATCAGCTGGATGCACTTGAGGCAAGATTAAACGCATAATCATAAAATATTAATATAAAAAAATAAGGCACTATCTTTCCCCGTGAGGGTAAAGATAGTGCCTTATTTTTTCCTTACCTGTCAAAAGTTTATTTATCTTTAAGTAAGTTTGTATAAAAATATCGAAAATAAATAATCGAATTAGTTATATTAACAATTAACAAAATAGGATAATCATGATAATATATTAGAATGCAAGGTATATCAATAATTCGGTGATAAGAGAGAATTTATCGAAAATTGAATAAAATGATTGAAAATCAGCATTAACATGTTGTAAAATGTTAGTATTGCAGCTTTGTATGGTAGTAGAGAAGAGAAGATATTCGGGTGATATGAGGAGAGTGTAGCATGGAAGTATCGAAAAGAGCCATAAAGGAAAATGCCAGAGAATATGCGTTACGTCAAATTCGGGAGAATATCATCAATTTGAATCTAAAGCCCGGAACAGCAGTAAGCGAGAATGAGCTGGCCAAGGAGCTGGGAATGAGCAGAACTCCCGTCAGAGAAGCGTTGCAGGAGTTGCAGAAGATTAACCTGATTGAAGTATATCCGCAAAGAGGCAGCATCATATCCTGTATCGATTTTGACATCGTCGAGGAGACTGTTTTCCTGCGAAGGGTTTTGGAAAAGGCAATTGTTGAGGAACTGTGTGATACCATCACGGAAGAAAAGCTCATGCTTCTCGAGCAGAACATTAAGCTGCAGGAATTTTATATCGATAACAGGTCTGCCCAGAAGGTGATGGAGCTGGATAATGAGTTCCATAAGACATTATTTATGATGTGTAACAAAGAGAGAACCTATCATCTGATGGAAGGTATGCTTGGACATTTTGACCGGATACGTACCCTCAGCTTATATTCTGTAAAGGAGATCAAAATCATCGCTGATCACAGAGCAATCCTGAATGCGATCCGGCTGCATGATAAGAATCTGGCAGCAGAATTTGTCGTGAAGCATTTATCGAGATATAAGCTGGATCAGGCTGAGATAATGGAGAAATATCCCGAGTATTTTAGCTCGGATAAGGATAGACAGGCAATATAAGCATAGAAGTAATCTGATACAGAATAAATTCGGGCGTATCACAGAGCTAACAGAAATCAGCTTAGTGATACGCCCTTTTGTATTGATATCCGGTATTTACATGATTTACTCCGAACCCTTTCGCAGCCAATCCAGTGTACTGTTTAAGTGCTCCCAGCCAAATTGATATACCCAGTCTGTATCATAATGCCTGTAGAAGCTTTCAATGATCATGATCAGGAAGAGATATGCATCATAAAGTTTGCAGCGGATCAGCTCGCCGGGAGTAAAGTCTGTCTTACCATAGCCCTCCAGCTGTTTTGGCTCAAAGAAGCGGAAATGTCCCTCCATCAGGGGATCACCCCAGAAGGCCCGTTCAAAATCAAGGAGACCCACAACCTTGCCGTCCTTGATAAAGACATTTGGATCATATAAATCCCAATGCACAAAACAAGGTACCTTTACCTCCTCCAGATAGCGGGCATACTGAGCGATCAGGCTGTGGATTTCTTCATAGGGGCACATTAACTGAACCTGTTTTCTTTTTCCGTCTTCCAGAACCGCATCAATCATTTTAAGAAATGCTTCGCTCCAGGTTGTGCCGCGAAGCTCCGGATTACCTTCATATCCAAAATAATCCTTCCCCTCTATGGCGTTCATCTTTCTGACACATCGGCCGATTTCCAGATCAATATTGCTTCTTTCGTCTTCGGAAAGCTCCTTTTTTACATTATCATAATTTTTCCCCTCCAACAGCTCCATGAAGAAATAATCCGAATCACAGAGATCCCTGGCATTATCATAAAAATACACCTCGGGGACCTTTACATCCGTCTCCTTACGGATCAGCATCATCATACCTGCTTCCGTACTCATGATATTCTTCTCATAGGTAAGAATGTCTGCGCCCACGGGTGGCGCGATTTTAAGCACAGTATCCCTGCCATCGGATAACCTTACCTTGTATGCAACGTTAAACCAGCCTTCCTTCATCTCGGTGATTGCAGCTTCCCCATCTGCCAGTGTCAGACCCGGAAAGCTTCGTTTTACCATGGCCTCAATGGTTGTTCTGTTTTTTTTGTTTTTTGTTAAACTCTCCATACATACCTCCTTCTAGAATAAAGATTTATTATGATACCGCCTTAACATCCATAAGGATATTATACAAAGGAATAGTTCGGAGACGGCCTCCGATAGCCAGATGCCATTCAGCCCGAACAGCAGGGAAAGGGTAATCAGCACCGGTATTTTTACGGCAATGATTCCTCCCAGGGAAAGGGCGACTGCCTTGGAGGCGTTCCCTGTTGCCTGAAAATATGCAGATACCATCAATGTAATTCCGCAGAGCGGAAAAGCCAATGCCATTCTTCTAAAAGCAGGGACTCCGGAAAGTATTACGATACTGTCCTTGCTCATAACGGAAAGCAGCATAATGGGAATTGCGATACACACGATACATACCAATATTCCATAAAATACAGAGGTGATGAGAGACAGCCGGATGGCTTTTTTTACGCGGGGATATTCCTTTCGTCCGAAATTGTAGCCTGCAATCGGCTGCATTCCCTGCATAATACCTACCATCGGTGTCGCGAAGCCGGTATAAAGCTTACCAACGATGGCATAGACGCTGAGTGCCGCATCGCCGCCAAGTTCTTTCAGGAGGTTATTTGTAATAACCGCGATCAGACTTGCACTCATATTCTTCAAAAAGGAAGGCAGACCGACCAGAAGAATCTCAGCAGTAAGCTCCCGCTTCGGAAAGAAATACTTTGCTCGCATCCGATAGGAGCTTTCTTTCCTAAAAAAGAAAAAATAAATCCCCATACCGGCGGAAATCACCTGTGCGATTACCGTTGCCACCGCAGCTCCGGACACACCCCAGTGAAATATGTAAATAAAAATAGGATCCAATAGTATGTTGGTCCCGACAGGGATTAACCACATGGCAGTTGAATATCTGATATTGCCATCTGCCCGGACGATTGCAGAATATCCGGTGCTTGAAATGGCACCGATTAATATAATTTTTCCATAGCTTTTGGCAAAGGGTAAAATATTCTCTGTCGCTCCCATTAGGATCGTAAGCCTGTCCAGGAACAGGAGCCCAAAGATTGTGACCAGGATCGCTGCAATCCAGAAGATTACAAAGGCATTTGCTATTGTACGGGAAGCCTTTTCCGTATTTTTGGCACCCAAAGCCCTGGATACAATCGAGGCTCCTCCTGCCCCGACAGTTGTCGATACGGCACCAAGAGCAATCAACAGTGGGGAGGAAACAGAAACACCTGCTGCGGCAAGCGGCCCTACACCACGCGATACAAAGAAAATATCCGTGATACTGTAGATTGCATAAACCATCAAGGCCAGTATCGTCTGAGAACTCATGCTGAGGAGCAGCTTCCCTATGGGTTCTGTACCAAGTTTATTCGAATTGGATGCTTCCATAACGCCCTCCTATATTACCGTAAGCTTTCGTGCGGATAGTTATTCTGACAATATTATATAGAATTTTTGACAAATAGGATACCTTGAATTTAATATAAATTTCCAAATTTTAAGGTAATCCTTTCTCATCGGAGCAGCACCATATTTTTTCCTTCTTTTTGTAAATCTATTATTTTTTGACATACACTGACAAATTATAGTTTTACCATGTCTATATATTACCCGGGAAGCATAATAATGGAAAGATAAGCTTAATTCGAAGGATAAAGATGCAGGAGCCTACCTGCATTTGACATTTGATACACGGTGTATCTTAATTTACTTACAAGGAGTGCATAAGAATGAAAAAAGGATTAAAAGCTCTGGTAACTGTATCCGCAGTAGCTCTCTGCCTGTCCGGCCCGTTTTTTACCGATACTGCAAGAGCGGACGAGACAAACGGAGGCAATGTGGCTGAAGGAACTGTTCAAGCTCCGGCGGTATACCAGATCGTAGTCAGCCAGTTTCCGACAAAAACGACCTATAGCAGCGGTGAAAGTCTCGATTTAGCGGGGTTAGTAGTGCAGAGTCCGAATCTCGACGGTACCGGCAATGTGATAACCGATTATACCTATGATGGTTTTGACAGCAGTAAAGTTGGCATCCAGACAATTACAATCAGATATCAGAATTGTACTGCCAGCTTCAATGTTACAGTGAATCCGGCAAAAATAAAGAATGTTTTGGTAGGGGATCACAGTACGACCTTCTATACTCTGACTTGGGATGCGGCTTCGGATGTATCTTATTATGAGATTTATGCGAGAGATGATATGACCGGCAGCTATTCCAGTGTAGCCACATCCTCCACGAATTCTTATACCTTCAACCAACCCAGCGGTACGGTCAAATCCTATCAGATTCGTGCCGTTAAGGATATGAATGGAATGTTATATACCGGTGAATTTTCAGATATCTATACAGCTGCAACCTCACCGGATAAGGTTCAGACGATTACGGCTGCCAATACTACCGCTTCCACTGCAGATTTGTCCTGGAGCCCTGTTCCGGGGGCAACCGGCTACAGTATCTACAGACGCGCTGAGACTGCAAAGGATTTTCAACTTAGTGCCAATACGTCAAATGTTTCGTATACGGATACCAATCTGGCTTCCGGAACAGTTTATGAATATAAGGTTTGTGCATATGTCTATGATGATGATTTTTATGGAGAAGCTTCTCCTTCGGTACTGATCTGCACCAATCCGGCCCCGGTGAAGTTGAATATCAAAGCTGGGGAAGAAAAAGCCAGACTGACCTGGACGAAGGCAACGGGAATTACTTCCTATGATATTTATGCCGGTGACGGAATGGGCGGTTATTATCTGCTGGCTACCAATAACGGCAATACTAATTGCAGCTATCTACTGGAGGGCTTAACGACAGGAGAGACCTATTCCTTCTACATCATTGCTCATAGAAATTATAACGGTACAGTATACAGCAGTGTACCACCGGTACCGAAGTCGGTCACCATCACTGAAGTAGCACCCACCAGTACAACTGCAAAATATTTTACGGGGAAGACGGAATTCCTGAACTCAACCGCTTATACAACGATAGATACCTTTAAGAGCAGCGTAAACTATTCCAAAAGCTATGTAATACCGGGACTTGTCTCGACGAATGTCGGCGGCTTTGTCAGCAGCAATATGTGCCCCCAGGGAGTAACGTTTGCAAAGGATTACCTGTTGGTTACCGCTTATGACTTGAAGGACGAAGAAAATTCAGTGGTTTATGTTTTGGACAAGAATTCTAAAGCTCTTCTGACCACCTTGGTTCTGCCTACGGATGCCCATGTCGGCGGTATCTGCTATGACGGTACCTATTTGTGGCTGACTACCGGTTCCAAGGCTTCCGCTTTGAAGATGACGGATGTACAGGCTGCGGTAGAAGCCGGAAAGCCTTATTCCTTTGTAGATTTCTTTGAAGTATGTAAGCTTGGCATATCCGCTTCCTATATTACATATTACGATGATAAGCTTTGGGTAGGAACCTATAATGAGCTCCAGTCTACCTATATGTACAGCTATGAGATTGACGATTTTGATACCTCTCTTTCCTTGTCGAAGGTAGATACAGTAAAGATGCCGACCAGAGTCCAGGGCGTTTCCTTTACCGAGGACGGTTATCTCATTCTTTCCCGCTCCTGCCAGCTTTATCAGGGGCTCCGCGGATATATGAGAAGGATTGAGGTATATCAGCCCGACCTGGAGAATGAGGATGGAGGAACCATCTCTGTAGGCTCGGCCATTAATTGCATTTACACTCCTTCCATGAATGAAGGAATTGCTTTAAGGGGTTCTTATCTTTATGTCATATTCGAATCAGGTGCGTTCCCGAATGCATCCTACAAGATGGACAGGATTTGTGCCATCAAACTGAATTCCGTACTTGGAGATGAGGTAGTTCTGGCCAGATCCGAGAAAAGCAAGAGCAAGAATAACTAATTAGGGTAGTTACAAAACACTCATTGATCCCTGTGGTAACGAGAAAAGGCATCCTGAACTATACTGTCTGGTTGATAGTATCTGAGGGATGCCTTTTAGTTTTTATTTGGTAGAAAAGACCTCGGTATTGTAAAGCATTTAAGTATTGATTTCCCAGGCTTTATCTATCCGAAGAAGGTTAAGATTAATAATGCGGAATTGGCTGTCAGGATGACAGCAGCAATCATCCATCCCATGACATTGGTAATCGGTTTGTTCACCAAAGGTCCCATGAGATCCTTCCTTCTCGTGAGCAGAAGCAGCGGAATGATCGCAGCAGGCAGGATAAAGCTTAAGGTTACCTGACTAAGGACAAGTGCCTTCAGCGGATTGATTCCGCTTAGGATGATCAGCATCGCGGGAAGCATCGTAATCATCCGAGTCACATTATCCTTGATGTTCAGACCGACAAAGCCCTGCATCACAGTCTGACCGGCCATTGTACCGACTGCTGAGGAGGATAGCCCTGAAGCAATTAGCGCGATAGCAAATACCTGGCCTGATATGGCACCAAGCAGGGGGGTCAGAGACGTCTTTGCTTCTTCCATCGTAGAGACAGGAATCTGGTTCCGGTAAAATACAGCAGCCGATACGATAACCATGGCTGCATTCACGATAAAGGCAAGATTCATTGCGATCGTTACATCGAGACGCTCCATCCGATAATGTCTGATCTTATCCACCTGGGTCAAGCCATGATTTCTTTGCTGTACCAACTGGGAATGAAGGTATATGACATGGGGCATGACCGTAGCACCAAGCATTCCCACCGCTATCAGTGCCGCATCCTTTCCGGGAAGGGACGGTACCAGGGTATGGATACCAACCTGCTGCCAATCCGGCCTTGCTAAAAATAATTCCAGACCATAAGCAATACAGATGACACCGATAAAAGCAGTAATGATGAGTTCTACCACTCTTTGGCCGTATTTCCCGAGATAGATGATGAGAAAGGTCATAGCAGCCGTCAGGAGACCTGCCGCGGCAAGAGGAATACCAAACAGGAGACGGAAGCCGATGGCACCCCCGATGAACTCTGCCAGATCAGTTGCCATTGCAGCCAGCTCTGCAAGAAGCCAGAAGCACCAGTTTGCCTTTCTGGAGAATACTTTACCACACATCTGGGGAAGATTGCAGTCGGTTGCAATCCCAAGCTTGGCAGTCAGAGTCTGCAGAAAAACAGCCATAAGATTACTCCATAGGATTACCCACAGCAGATTATAATTGAAAGTGGCCCCGCCGCTGATATTAGTTGCAAAATTACCCGGGTCGATATATGCGACGCTGACCACAAAAGCAGGCCCTAGAAAATGAACGATGGATTTCTTTTTCGGTAAAAGGATCGTATTTACTCTTTTCAGATTTATCTGATCGGTGGTCGATGATATGGTCTGACCGTAACTTTCCTCCAGCATAAAACACCTCTCTTGTCACATTCTTATGTAATAGAATGTCTATCCTATTTTAGTCAGGGCTAAAAATGTTTTCCTAGACTACATTATGAATTATGTTAGGGAAGTGTTACAGATTTGAGAAAGTAGAGGAGGGGTTAATATGAAATAAAGAATTTTTTAGAGGGAACGATATAGTAAACCTTTACATGCTGTTTTTTACTGACGCTTATACTCGTAAGTGTTCTTGCACGGATGAATATAGTTTGATTATTAATGCATATAGACAAAAGGTCCTGTCACCGTAGGTGACAGGATAAACTTGCACAAGAAAGCCCTCGGAAATCGTGCTTTCCAGAGGCTTTCTTATGCAAGTAATCCAGCTGATTGATCAGCTGGACCTTTTGTCGGGTTAATAATTCTACTGAACGCCTAACCAGCCGGAAATACATAGAGGACTTTTGTCAGGCTTATGAGCTTACGATTCGGCTGCACTTTAATCCGGCTCATCATCTATATAATACTGAGATAAAAATATCACTGATCTATCGTCATGATCTCCTGCTTACAAACTGCTCATATCGCTCAATAATATCCTGATTTTGTTCAAGGAAAAGGTTGAACTGCTCCAGCCTCGTCAGTGTGATATCGGAGATACTGTGTTCGATCAGTTCTGTCTCGATCAGCATATCTTCTTTAATACCCAACCGTTTTAAAAAGCTTTCTATAATCTCATGGCGCTTTAAGAGATAGGCACCGGCCTTCTTCCCGCTCTCTGTCAGGGCGATAATTCCGTATTTCTTATAATCTAAGTATCCCAGACGGCTCAGCTTCTGAACCATTTTGGTGGCGGAGGGGGCGGCTACATTAAGCAGTGAGGACAGGGTATTGATACGCATATAGCCCTCTGTAAGGCTATTCCGGTAGATCATCTCCAGATAGTCCTCCATGGATGAGGTCAGAATTTTCTGGCTTTTCTCCAGCAGCTCATAGCCTCGCACAGTATGAAACTTCAGCGATTCCTCCATATTCGGATTGACCTCCTAATCTATATTCCTGAATTTAAGTGTCTTATTTGCTTCTATAATGAGTTTCTTCATAGGATAATTATGTGCCCGGCAGATTCTTTTCAAGCCGTAAAGCCGCTCCGGATCCTTGTTAATCAGATTTAAACCATAGGATGCGGACATGGTGGCTTTAAAGCCAAGACGTTTGATGATTTTTTCAGTGGTATCGTTATATTTACCGTAGGGGTAGGTGAAGGTCGTTGGTGCGCCACCCAATAGCTCTGCCGCCCTTTCCTGAAGCTTTAGGGTATCTTCGGTCAGCAGCTGTTCATATTGGGAGAGGGTCTCATTGTCTCGTTGATAGCAGCCGTATCTGCCATTACAGATTTTATGGAGATTATAGGTATGGTTCTGTATTTCTGCATGGCCGGAATCCTGCATCTCACGTAATTTCTCCCAGGTAATATGGGCATAGGCGACATGATCATCCTTCACCCTTGAAAAGTCATCGATACTTTTCCCCACAACGGACAGAACAATTTTCATATCATATTCTTTCAAAAGCGGGTACACGTATTGATAGGTACTGAGATAACCGTCATCGAAAGTAAGAATGATAGGATTGTCAGGCAGAGGGGTATCCTCATAAACATAATTGATCAGATCCGTCATGGTAATGGTAGTATAGTTGTTTTCCTTTAGATAAGCCAGGTCACTTTCGAATTCATAGGGACTGATACAATCCTTTCCGAATCCTCCGTTTTTTACATGGTGATACATTATGATCGGTACGCAGATGGAGTGACCGCCGGAAGAAACAGCATAGATCCCGATCAGATTGTCGGTAATGGAGTAAATCAGGAGTGTGAGGATTGCCGATATCAGAAATATTTTTCCGTACCTTTTATATGAAATGATATTGCCCATGAAAGTCCCACCCGGGTCATTATTCTTTACATTTTATGTGATACTTTAATAAACATGCAATTATGACAGGGGTTGTTTTTTCAAAGTGCAGGTATAACAAAAAAAATTATTTTTTCTATTGACAACAAAATACTTCGGTGATAGAATTAATTATACTTCGAAGATCGAAGTAAATTTAATCCTAGGATAGATGCACCAATGGAAGGATCAATAGAACAATTCATTTTCGAATTCATCGATCAATGTAAAATGCTTTTTTTCCCCGAACAGTGGAATAATACCTTCTTAGATTATTCTAAGAATGAAGTATTTGCTTTATTCTTCGTTTATCGTAAGGGGAATGCCAATATGACGGAGATTGCTGATTATATCGGTGTTCCACTCAATACGGCTACCGGAATTATCAGCCGTCTGGAGAAAAGAGGGGTCATCAGGAGACAGCGGGATGTCGTTGACAAAAGGGTAGTAACCATCGGCATTAGTGAGGAAGGAAAGGAATTTCTCACAAACCAGCTGAAGGAGCTGGAACGGTATTACGAACTGTTCATGGAAACGATCACAAGTGATGAGAAGGTTTTGCTAATCAAACTTGTAGGAAAATTCCTGGATGTTGTATCCCATGATCTGGCAGATAAGGAACAGCTTCAGGAGGCCAAAAAGACGGTCAGAAGAATTATCATAGAATAAGGCAGAACGGTTCTTAGTTCTGTTTATTCTTACCAAAATAGTTCGATGCACGAAGTATTCGAAAAAAGAAATATTATGATAATAGGGCGTAAGAAAGAAAGGATGGATTAGATGGGTAGAATTATTATTTTCACAGGAAAGGGCGGAGTCGGAAAGACCAGTGTGGCAGCAGCTCATGCCAGAAAAGCAGCATTATTGGGGAAGAAAACCCTGCTAGTCAGCGCAGATATGGCACACAATTTAAGCGATCTGTTCGAGATGCCGATCGGCAGGGAGATTACAAGGATTGACGGGCAGCTGTACGGTCTGGAGATAGACCCGGAATACGAGATGGAGCATAATTTCAACAACCTGATGAAAGCAATTGACAGGATGCTGAAATTCGGAGATGGACAGACAGAGGAGATAGAGGATTTGTCTATGATACCTGGGTTGGAGGAGCTGTTTTCACTCCTAAGAATACAGCAGATTTATGAGAGTAATGAATTTGAAGTCATTATTGTAGACTGCGCTCCAACCGGTGAGACATTATCGCTGCTTAAGTTTCCTGAGTTGTTCTCCTGGTATATGGAGAAGCTTTTTCCGATCGGTAAGGTTGCAATGCGGGTGCTGCATCCCGTATCCCAGAAGCTTTTTCGCATTGAACTTCCGGACGGAAAGGCGATGAATGATATTGAAAAGCTTTATTTAAAGCTGGTAGAACTTCAGGAGCTTTTAAAGAACCGGGAAGTTTCCAGTATCCGTCTCGTTACCATTCCTGAAAAGATGGTGGTCGAAGAAACCAAACGAAACTATATGTATCTGAATCTTTTTAATTTCAATGTGGACGGAATTTTCATCAACAGGATCCTGCCGGTCGATTTAAAGGTTGAATTCTTTGATGAGTGGCAGAAGCTGCAGGCCAATTATATTCATGAGCTGGAGCAGATATTCGGAGTGGTCCCGATTACCAGAATCAAGTGGTATGACATAGAGATTACAGGGATGAAATCGCTCGACAGACTGATTCAGGACTCCTTTGTACAGGATAATCTTCTGGAGGTCTTTACGACGCTTCGTAACGAGGAATATGAGAAGACGACGGAGGGATACCAATTGAAGGTTTATCTGCCCGGTGCAGCGAAGGATCAGGTGCTCCTGCATGAGACCGGTTCGGATGTGGTGGTCCGGATCGGGAATTTCAAGAGAAGTATTCCATTGCCCAATGCCTTACGAAAGTATCAGGTCAGCGGAGCGAAGATTATGGATAATTATTTAAATATTCAATTTCTGCCAATGGAAGGAGGTCTTGCGGATGAATAAGCAGTTCGTGGTGAAGATGCTGCAGGCGAAGCAGCTGGAATATGAGGCATTGAAGGAAATAATGCCGGAATGTGTGATAAATAGGATGAATAAACTCGGTGAGGAAATTCTTGAGGTGGCGATGGATTATTTCAAATCCGCTTATGGGAAAGCAGAGGAAGAAAAATCATCGGCTGGGGAAGCTGCAAAATCAAGAGTCAACAAGATCACGATCGAATAGGAGGCAGACAATATGAGAATTATTCTATATACCGGAAAGGGCGGAGTCGGAAAGACCTGCGTTGCTGCAGCAACAGCCTGCAGTCTGGCTGCGGAAGGCAAGAAGGTACTTGTGATCAGCACTGATCAGGCACACAGCCTGGGAGACGCATTGGATTATAAACTGAAGGCTGAGCCCATTGAAGTGGCAGAGAATCTGTACGCTATGGAAGTAGACGCCATTACAGAGTGTGAGAAGGCCTGGGGAACGCTGAAGGATTTCTTAAAGCAGCTGATGGTATCGAAGAACGGAGAAAGCATAGAAGCGGAAGAACTTCTGGTGTTCCCGGGGTTTGAAGAGCTGACGGCATTATTTAAGATTAAGGACATCTATGATGAAGGAAAGTATGACGTACTGATTGTTGACTGTGCTCCGACAGGTGAGACATTATCTTTGCTGAAATTTCCGGAGATGTTCGGGGAAATGATCGGTAAGATGCTTCCGATGAAACGGAAAGCAATGAAGGTTGCGGGACCTGCAGTATCTAAGCTTCTTAAGGTACCCATGCCGAAGGATACGATCTTTGATGAAGTAGAAGGTCTTGTGGATAAGATGAACGGACTTCGTGAGCTGATGTGGAATAAAGATATCGTAAGTATTAGAATTGTCACTACGCCGGAGAAAATCGTCATCAAGGAAGCAAAACGCAACTTCTCCTATCTGCACTTATTTAATTATAACGTGGATGCCATTATCGTAAACAAGGTCTATCCCAAAGAATCCTTATCCGGATATTTTGCTCCCTGGATCAAGAATCAGGAGGAGGCGCTGCAGGACATCAGGGAAAGCTTTGCAGGTGTACCGATTTTCAATCTCGAACTTCTGCGGCACGAACTGAGGACTGTGGAACGGCTTAGGAAGGTTTCAGGGAATCTTTATCAGGGCAGTAATCCGGTAGACATCCTGTTTCGAAATACGGTTTTTTCTACTGAGAAAGAGGGGGATAAGGATATCTTCAAGATTGTACTGCCGTTCTTTGACCTAAAGGATATGGAACTGACCCAGAAGGGTGACGAGCTGCTATTGGTCATTAAGAATGAGAGAAGAAAGTTCATTCTGCCGAACAAGCTGAAGAATAAAGAAATCCGGAGTGCAAAATACGAAGATGGGGTATTAAAGCTTGCCTTTGGTGCATAATTTAGAAAGACCTCGTCTTTAAAATAGATTTGGGATGGTGGAAGGAACATCACGGAACTCATACTTTGGGATCCGGGGTGTTCTTTTTTATAAATACATAGTCTTCAACTTTTCATACTTTTTGTTTTGGAAGACTCAGAGTTAACCTTATTGTTTATTATTGTACAATACCCCTGAATATGATATATTGCTACATATAGTCTGCCAACTCAGGCTGTCGAGTCGAAGCAGACAGGGACGATTGGTTGAATAAATTTTATGTATCGGAGTGTAGATGACATTATGGAAATCAGAAAAACCGAGCTTCAGGATCTTGATGTGGTCATGGAGATCTATGATAAGGCCAGACAATATATGAGACAGAACGGGAACTTAAATCAATGGATTGACGGATACCCCGGCCGGGAAATCATCCTTGAGGATATGAGGAACGGGTATAGCCATGTATGTATTAAGGATGGCGAAATAGTTGCAGTATTCAGCTTCATCCTGGGTACAGATCCAACTTACTTAGAAATTTATGAGGGAAGTTGGCTGAATGATGAACCTTACGGTGTGATTCACCGGATTGCTTCGGTGAGCCATCAAAAGGGCGTTGCATCCTTTTGCATCGACTGGTGCTACGGGAAGTGCAGAAACTTAAGGATTGATACCCATGAGGATAATTTTATCATGCAGAATTTATTAATTAAAAACGGTTTTACCAGATGCGGAATCATCTATCTTTTGAGTGGCGCACCCAGAGTGGCTTTTCAAAAGTCAGATAAATAACAAGAAAAAGAGTGACCTCGTATAAGAATGGTATAGGGGATAGGAGTAAATATGATAAATACAATCGTATTGGATATCGGAAATGTCCTTGCACGGTTTCGCTGGGAGGACTATCTGGCAGACTGCGGCTATGAGGACGAAATAAAAAAAAGAATTGGAAAGGCTACCGTCTTGAGTAGCCGTTGGAAGGAATGGGATAGAGGGGCAATGGATGAGCAGGAGTTGATTGAGGCCTGTATCGCAGAAGATCCGGAGCTCAGGCAGGAGATTCTGAAGCTGTTCTTTGAGGATTATGAACAATTGGTAGAGGAATATGAATATGCAGCTGATTTTGTCAGAAGCCTTAAGGAGAACGGGTATCTGGTATATTTGCTTTCGAACTACAGTCGGATGCATTTTTATCGGGAGAAGGAGCCCTACCGCTTTATCGAACATGTGGATGGCGGAGTCATCTCCTACGAGGTAAAGAAGATCAAACCGGACCCGGAGATCTATCAGATTCTGATTGATCAATATGCAATCAAGCCGGAGGAGGCGGTATTTCTAGATGATACTTTGGAGAACTTAATTGCTGCAGAGAAATTCGGTTTCCACACGATCCAGGTGAAGAATCAGGAGCAGGCTCTTGCTGATTTAAGAAAGCTGGGTGTTAGGATATAAATAATCAATAATAGTATCATTTATTGTCCGGACAATTTCGATTTCATTATGATAGGGGGGATTGTATGATTGAAAAGATCGCATATTTTCTTGGAAGAAATGATGAAGAACCTAATATTGAATTGGCAGTTGAATTGTGTGAAGCAGATAATTCGGACGGAATCAAAGAAGTCGTACAGGGATTACAAAATAAAAAAGAACAGATTGCAAATGACTGTATCAAGGTTCTATATGAAGTAGGAGAAAGAAAACCGGAATTAATTGCGGATTATGTACTGGAATTCATTCAACTGCTAAGATCTCGGAATAACCGGCTTGTCTGGGGAGGAATGACCGCCCTGGCAGAGATTACAGCTTTAAGACCCAAAGAAGTATTTGAGAATAAAGAGATCATTATCAAAGCCTATGAGGATGGCAGTGTCATAACCAGAGATTACAGCATCAGTGTCTTTGCCAGGTTATCAAAAGCAGATAAAGTATATGAAAAAGAGATGTTCCCTATAATTTTGGAGCACTTAAAAAGCTGCAAGCCAAAAGAGGTAGGGCAGCATGCCGAGAGAGCATTTATCTGTGTAAACAAAGATAACGCCTCTGATTTTTCCAAGGTTCTGGAAGAAAGAAGAGAGCATTTGACGGATGCACAGAAAAAAAGAGTAGATAAATTGATCAGACAGATCGAAAATAATAAATTTAAGATTTAAATAATGAAAGGTATGCGGACCAAGGACGGTATGCATACCTTTATTATTTAAAACACTATAAAATAGCTATTCTTTCATAGTTCGACTTAAGCTTTATACTTTATTTCTGAATACGGTTGGCATACTCCTTAAGGATTCTACGCAGGAAGGAATGAGCTTTAACTGGCTTTCTCCTGGGAGCGGCCGAGAATACAATGGTTCATCTTCTCTCTAAGCTGACTGGAGATTGGTGTTAACGGCAGTCTTACCTCTTCTGAATCAATCAAGCCAATCTCATGAAGATAATACTTCACAGGGGCAGGGTTAGGCTCCTTGAATAACAGAGGAATGATTTCATGCAGCTGCTTCCATGCTTCAAGAGCTCCTTGGGTATCATTGGCCTTTACTTTGTGATAGACATCAACAAATTGCTCCGTATAAAGGTGAGCGGATGCAAGAATACCACCCTGGGCACCAAGGGTCAGTGACAGATAGAAGAGGATATCCTCACCGGTCAGGATGGAGAAATCCTTCGGCGGATTCATTAAGAGGTCCATGCTTTGTTTGATATCTCCGCAACAATCCTTGACTCCGACAATATTCTTGATCTCAGCCATCCGGTAGATGGTTTCGTTCTCGACATTTACGCCGGTTCTGTAAGGAATGTTATAGATGACGATATCCAGAGGAGTCTCTTCTGCAATTGCTTTGAAATGGCTGTAAATTCCCTCCTGGTTCGGTTTGTTATAGTAGGGACAAACCGACAGAATACCCTGAATATCGTAGTATTCTGCAATCTTTACCTTCTTGATTACCTGGGCTGTATAATTTCCGCCAATTCCTACATAGACCGGGAGACGACTCTTGTTAAACTCCATGGTTTTTTCAATCATTTCCTCAAATTCATAATCACTTAAGGTAGGAACCTCACCTGTCGTACCCAGCGGGATGAAACCAGTGATTCCTTTTTCGGAATAATGGTCGATCAGCCTCTTATAAGATTTGTAATCTATTTTATTGTTTTTAAACGGCGTAATGATTGGTAGCCAGACACCTGTAAGTTGCATATGATAACCTCCTCATAGTTTGCCGGTTGATAAGTCCATAACAATAATACAATATCAAACCTGCATATCGTTCTAAATCTATTCTATATAACATTATTTAAAAAAAATAGCTTGATAATGCTTTAGATATTGCATATAATGCTATGTAAGTAAATAATCGACAATCGGAAGGAAGTGAGCAGGTTATGATCAATTTTGAAAAGGCCGGATACTTAGAGGATGATTTTAAAATGTTTCACCTGGTAGACCGACAGCGTAAGGAGTTCAACTTCCATTACCATGATTTTAATAAAATCATTATTTTCATCAGCGGAAACATCAACTATACGATTGAAGGAAAGAATTACGTGCTCCAGCCGTATGATATCGTACTTGTCAATGCGGGAGAGATTCATAGGCCTTCTGTTCTGGATAATTCAGCATATGAGAGAATTATAATATATGTGTCACCGCAGTTTCTGAATACTTACAAGGAGAAGGAATATGACTTAAGCTATTGCTTCAACCGGGCAAAAGAAGCGCATTCCAATGTTCTGAGGATACACTCGATGGAGAAGAGCAAGCTGTATCAGGTGTGTCAGGAACTGGAGCATTCCTTTTCTGATCATGCCTTTGCCCGGGAATTGTACCAGAAGATCTTATTCCTGGAATTCATGATTCAGCTGAACAGAACGGCTATCTCCAACCATATCAATTATCTTGACGCAGCGAAGGATAATACAAAGCTGCTGCAGATCATCGAATATATTAATTCCCATCTATCGGAGGAGCTTACAATCGAGGTACTGTCTTCGAAGTTCTACTTAAGCCGTTATTACCTGATGCATTTCTTCAAGGAGGAGACAGGCTATACTATCGGAAATTATATTACAGAGAAGCGTCTTCTGCTCGCCAAGAATTTGGTACAGAATGGAAGTTCCCTGACAGAGGCCTGTTTTCAGAGCGGTTTCCGGAATTACTCGACCTTCTCCCGAGCGTTTAAGAAAGCCTTCAAGACCATTCCGAAGAACGCTATGTTTCTTGACTGAAAATTCAATTATATTGCTGTTGTAGGGGAACCTCTGCAACGGCATTTCGAAAAGGAGGTAGAATTATGTATTTGGCTGAGGTGGGTCTTTGTACCAATGACGTCCTGGCCCTTGCCGGCTTTTATAGGCAACTTTTTAAGCTGGAGAACGATAATCAGGACGAGATTCATCAGTTGATTGTAAACGATGGGGTGGCTTTAACCATCTATAATGATGGTTCGACAAAGAATAACCGGAATCAGAATATCTGTCTTGCATTCACCGTTGATGATGTGGATCAAGAGTATGAACGGTTGAAAACTATGGGAATAACCATACTGGAACCCCCGATCACAAGACCCTGGGGAGCCAGGAACATGCATTTTACTGATCCGGATGGAAATCATATTTACTTTCGCAGCATGGTTGTATAAATCGAACATATGTGCTATAATTTTCCTGTGCATTCAACAGGAATTCTTGCTTGCTGTCGGATATCTTAAGAAGCAGCTACAGAATGTGTTGATTGTAGAACTTATGATAATAGGGAGGATTATGGGATGAAAAAAGAAATGGGATTCGCCTATTGCGGTCTTGCTTGCTGCATCTGCAGTGAAAATGAGGAATGTGCCGGCTGTGGTAACGAGGGCTGCAAGGATAGGGATTTTTGCAAGAATTTTAACTGCTGTAGAGCAAAGGGGCTGAAGGGATGCTGGGAATGCGAAGAATTTCCCTGTACCGGAGGAATGCTTGATAAGCTGAGAATCAGAACATTTGCGAAATTAATCAAGGAATACGGAGAGGAAGAGTTGATACGCTGTCTTGATAGAAATGAAAAGGACGGTATCGCTTATCATTATGAAAACTCATTATTAGGTGATTATGATGTCCCTGAGACAGAAGAAGAAATTAGAAAGCTTGTTATACATGGAAGAGGATAAGGAGGTTTCTAATCATGGCTAAGACTATCATAACCTACAATGAAGTCATTGAGATCAATCACCTGTTGGAGGAGAAAAATCTACAGTTCAAGCTTCATCTGCATGATGCCTGTGGAAGCCAGAGCTTTACCGTGGAGGTACTCAGTAATTGTGCGTGTGAAGGAAGATATGAGGAGATGAAACAGACCATCGGCGGATATTTTGAAAAAAAGGGAATAGCAATCCGTTTTTTGGAGAATGACCTGGAGTTTGTACTAAAATAGCTTTTCTAATACGCCGGAGCGTAGTAGAATATAGATTAACATAAATCAGAGGGGGAAGAAGACACATGGGAAAGGTAAGAATCATTACAGACAGCACCAGTGATTTATCGGCGGAGCTGCTGGAGCGATATCATATCACAGTGATCCCACTCAATATCGTATTGGATATGAATAGCTATCAGGATGGTAAAGATATTACACCGGAGGATATTTACCGCTGGTCAGACGAGGTACATATGACACCGAAAACCGCCGCACCCGAGCTTGGGCTTGTGCTTGATACTCTTCGGCCGATGGCGGAGGCGGGAGAAGAGATGATATTTATCGGGATCTCGGAGGATATGTCCGTAACCTGTCAGGTGGTTCGTATGGCAGCAGAGGAACTGAACTACAACAGGATATGGGTGATCAATTCAAAGAATCTTTCTACCGGAATAGGTCTTTCAGTACTGCGGGCTGCGCAGCTGTCCGAGGAAGGAATTTCTGCAGCGACCATCGTACACGAAATTGAGAGAGCCCGAGATAAGGTCAGGGCATCCTTTGTGGTAGATACTCTTACCTATCTGCACAGGGGCGGCAGGTGTAATTCTGTAGCGGCCCTGATCGGTAATACGTTGAAATTAAAGCCAATGATTGCTGTTACGGCTGGAAAGATGGGTGTAGCAAAAAAATACCGCGGCAGAACCCAGGCCGTGGTCAGAAGCTATGCAAGGGAGCTGGAACCGGAGCTAAGAAAGGCTGATCCCATCAGAGTGTTTATCACTCATTCCGGTATCGCTGAGGATATTCTGAAGGAGACCTATGACTATCTGGTTGGATTGAATTACTTCAAAGAAGTGATCATTACACGTGCAGGAGGTGTAATCAGCAGCCACTGCGGTCCCAATACACTTGGTATTTTATATTATTGCAAATAAAGTAACAGGATTCGGCTCCGACTGAATCCTGTTTTTTTTATAAAATTATTTAAATATTCATGAAGGGATTAAATAATGTCTGAAATGCATCGATATATAAAATAAATACATAATTATGGGAGGGAGTTCTATGTCAGTTAAAACAATTCAGAGTGGCTTATCAAATTCATTTTCAGGGGAAGGTGTTCAGGAAAGTCAGATCAAAGTATCAAAAGAGAATCACAGCAAAAAATCCGGCAAAGGGAAAGGGGTAATCTATGCAGGTGATTTGAATATGGGTCAGGACGAGATTACCTTAAATCGGATCAAGAACCAGAAGAAAGCGATGAAGACCATCCTGGAGCAATATCAGAAAGATAATAAGGCAGACAATAATGTAACAAAGATAAAGGAACACAAACAGGAATTGAATGCGGAGCTTAAGTATGCTGCTGAGCAGTACCGAAGCTTAAAGGATCTGCGTCAGGAACTGAAGACATCAAACGGAATGACGGATGAGAGTGAAGAGGAGGTTAATCTGTCTATATTGGAGAAAAGTATCTATGGAGACGAGGAGCTGACAGAGGAGGAACAGAAGAAGCTTGCTTCCATGGGTCCGCTTACTGAGTATCAAAAAACGGCTTTACAATATGATGCAATGGCCAAGACTTGGCAGAATCGGATCGATAATATTAATAATGGCATATCGAATGACTCCAGAAGCATAATCTCTATAAAGCTGGAGTTATTAAAGACTCATCCGATGGTCGATGCTCAAAAGGAAGCTGTTAAGATTCTGGAGGCAGCTGCCAAGGAGACAATCGGCAGGATTGTAGATGACGCGAAGGATAAATTTGACGAAGAGCAGGAAAAGAAGACAGAGGAAGCGAAAGAAAAACAAAAGAAGGAACAGGAGGAAGCAGAAAGGCTTCAGAAGCTGAAGGAGGAACAGGAGAAAAAAGAGGGAGCCCGGAAGGAGGAGGGAGTCACACCTGAACTGGTTGTCACAGATACAACGACGATTGAGGTTGCTGATGTCAAACAGGTTCGGCAGGACGCTCTATCCGAGCTTATGATTGAAGCCAGAAAGAATATGATAGAGGAGGATACCAAGGGTATTTCTGTGGATGAATATATCTGATCAGAGAGCCTGATGTTGATAAATCTCAAATTGCAGGTGCCGTAAATAAGTATTATAATAGAGCGTAGAGAGCATGATGCAAGCTTGCTTGCAATCATGCGAACGGAGCGAAGGATCATGAACAGGTTCTTGTTCATGATATAATAGAGCGTAGAGAGAATGATGCAAGCTTGATTGCAATCATGCGAACGGAGTGAAAGATCATGAACAGGTTTTTGTTCATGATCTAATGATATTCAAGATATAATTTATATATCCCTCAAGAAAGAGGTGGCTGAATGCAGGTAAATACTTTGGCAGCAGCAAGAGGCATAAAGAAAGCGGACCTGGTATTGAAACATGCCAATATCATCAATGTATTTACGGAAGCTGTGGAATGCGGAGATGTTGCGATCTGCGGTGATACCATCGTAGGGATCGGTGAGTATGAGGGCGAGGAAGAACTTGACTGCACCGGATACTATATTGCCCCCGGATTGATTGATGGGCATATCCATCTGGAGAGTTCCATGATGAAGCCGGTTGAATTTGCAAGGTCTGTAATTCCCCATGGGACGACCGCAGTGATAACAGATCCCCATGAGATTGCCAACGTCTGCGGCATGGATGGCATAGAATATATGCTGGAGGCTTCGGCAGAGCTGCCGCTGGATGTATTTTTTGTATTGCCCTCCTGTGTACCGGCAACAGCCTATGATGAGAACGGCTGCACACTCCTGGCAAGGGATCTCGAGCCTCTGTATACGAACCCAAAGGTGGTCGGTCTTGCTGAGGTAATGGATTATTATGAAACCATACGAGGCGCCAGTGATATCCTACAGAAGATAGAAGATGCCAGGGCAGCAGGGAAAATAGTAGACGGGCATGCACCGGGATTGCTGGGAAAGGATGCTTGTGCCTACGTAACTGCTGGAGTCCAGTCAGATCATGAATGTATCAGCTTGGAGGAAGCAAAAGAAAAGCATCGCCTAGGTCAATGGATCATGATTCGGGAAGGTACTGCTGCTAAGAATCTGGAAGCGCTGATCGGGTTATTCGTCCCGCCCTATCATCAACGTGCCATGCTGGTAACAGACGATAAACATCCTTATGATATACTGTACCACGGCCATATGGACGATATTCTGCGAAAAGCAGTCAGCTTGGGCGCCGATCCCTGTATTGCCATAAAGATGGCCTCCTTCAATACGGCCAGCTATTTCGGCCTGAAGAGCAGGGGAGCAGTTGCTCCGGGATACCATGCCGACTTAATTCTGTTGTCTGATTTAAAGGATTTTGCTGTAAAAAAGGTTATTAAGGATGGTAAGCTTGTTGTAGAAGCCGGGAGATGTACTCCAATAAAGGATCAGGAGATTCGGAAGGAGATATTGGACCGGGTATACCATACCTTTGACTGTAGTGAGATTGTCCCCGAGGATTTTAGAATCAGAGAAGTGGCCAATTCCGGAGAGCAATATTATCGCGTCATCCGATTGGTGGAAGGGGAAATTACTACCCAGGAGGCCAAAGCTTATCTGTCAGAAGGAAAACCTTTCGTCAATGTGGCGGAGGATATCCTCAAACTGGGGGTCATAGAGCGGCATCACCATACGAATCATATCGGGATAGGGTTTGTGAACGGGTACGGGCTGAAACGGGGAGCGATTGCCTCTTCGGTTTCCCATGATTCTCATAATATTATTGTCGTCGGAACTAATGATACGGATATTGCCATTGCGGCTAACTGTATCCGGGATATGCAGGGAGGCTGGGCAATTGCACTGAATGGTAGGATCATCGGTAATCTGCCGTTATCTGTTGCCGGTTTGATCAGCGATCTGGATGCGCCCACACTGTCCGAGCAGATTAAAAGCCTGAAGAATGTGGCCCGTGAGCTTGGGGTAGCATCCGGAATAGATCCCTTTATGAGTCTGGCATTTGTCAGTCTGCCGGTAATACCGAAGCTGAGGCTGACCACCACAGGTTTATTCGATGCACAGGTTCAGAAACCCGTATCGTTGTTTTTATAGAGTTTATGGCGGGGGTTATTTGGCATTAAGCATAGAATAACAGTATAATGAATTTACAGGAGGGTTACCAATGAACAAAATGTTTCCGCGTACTGAAGTAGAAGGTATTTCTTTATCCAGAATGCTGATTGGAACCAATTGGCTTCTGGGATGGAGCCACACCGGTCCGGCTGCGGACAGGATGATTACGAATCATTATGATTCGAAGGAGAAGATGGTTCCGATCCTGGAGACCTATCTGTCCTATGGAGTAGATACCATCATGGCGCCCTTTGGTTTAAGCAGGGATTTGGTCGATGCGGTGAAGGATACCGAGCAGAAGCTTGGGAAATCGATGATTCTGGTGGATACACCCTGCATCAATGTGGATGATACTGCGGCAGGACGGAGAGAGGCAGAGGCTGTTATCAAGGATTGCAGTAAACGAGGCTCAAAAATCTGTCTGATCCACCATTCCAGCGTGGAACAGCTTGTGAATAAGAATAAAGGAACCATAGACAGGCTGCCTGATTATACACAGATGATCAGGGATGCGGGTATGGTTCCGGGATTATCCGCCCATATGCCGGAGCTGATTACCTACTCAGACGAGAACGGTTATGATGTACAGACCTATATACAAATCTATAACTGTATGGGATTTCTGATGCAGGTTGAGATAGAGACTGTAGCAAGAATCATACATAATGCCA
>JAEZLY010000210.1 GCA_023414985.1 Bacillota bacterium
CATGAAAACAACTCCTTTCGTGCAACCAACTGCACCATCTGATATTTAATACATTCTTATTATAATGGATGAAATTGCTAATTGCAACAACTATTTTATCTACTTGACTTTTCTTATATAAAATATCATACTTTTCTATGGAAAAAAAGAATGAAAAATAGGAGGTTCCCTGCTTTGGACCAAAGAAAACGTACATTAATAAATGAATTGAAAGATTATTTACTGATCACTGCCGGAGTTATGCTGGTAGTCATCGGTGTTTATTTTTTTAAGTTCCCCAACAATTTCTCCATCGGTGGAGTGACTGGTATTGCTATTATATTGAGTAAACTGATACCCGGCAGCATCAGTTCAGGTACGATTGTACTGATCATTAACTGCATTCTTTTAGTGATTGGCTATCTATTCCTCGGAAAAAGTTTCGGAAACCGTACGGTCTATGGCAGTCTCCTACTCTCCTTTTCCCTGAAATTACTGGAGGTTATCGCTCCGATGGATGGGCCGCTGACCAATCAGCCGGCACTTGAACTGGCATTTGCAGTCATCCTGCCTTCCGTTGGCGCCGCATTGCTTTTTAACATCGGAGGGTCTACCGGAGGCACCGATATCATCGCAATGCTCCTTAAGAAATATACTAACATCAATATCGGCCGTTCCCTTCTGATGACCGACTTCCTGCTGACGGTTGCAGTATTCCCTGTATTCGGAATCACCACCGGGTTATTCTCAATACTCGGTCTGCTATTAAAATCCACTTTGGTTGATAGTGTAATTGAGAATTTGAACCTGAATAAATATTTTACGATCATCAGTGAAAACCCGAAGCCTATCTGTGATTATATCCTGAACGAGCTTCACCGCAGCGCTACCGTATTCGATGCAAAGGGTGCATTTACAGATAAGGATAAGAAGATAATCCTTACCGTTATGAACCGTTCCCAGGCAGTACAGCTACGTAAACATATCAGACAGGCCGATCCCGGTGCCTTCCTGTTGATTACCAATACCAGCGAAATTATCGGGCGAGGGTTCCGCGCATAATTCGCTGTTTCGTTTGAAGACTATTTGAAGCTTCTCCGGCATATATTGGATAATAACATATTGCCCGGAGGTATGATCTTGGATACCATGCCTTATCCTGATACCATTCTGACAGAAAATCGATTCTGGCTGCAGATTATGGGAGATCATGCTCGATTTATCTTCTTATCCCTAGCGCCGACAGAATCAGAGTACTTATTGACAGCCCAGCAATTTATCGTAATGTTTGATGAGCTTCTTGATCAAGCCCAGAAACCGCTTGCTGTACAGGAACTGGATGATCTGCTGAATAGAGCTTACAATTCGGTATATCAATTCAGGGAATTCAAACTTGAGCTTCTTGGGATGTCCCTGACCTCGGATTTGAAATCCCACCTGCCTCCCACTTTCTTTAATGACATGCTGAATGAGCTGGAGGAGTTTCTTCAGATACTGACAGCTTTTCGAGATAATAAGCCGATCCTGCTTCACCCGCTTCATTATCATATGCTATGGCTGTCCGATGCTGTGGGACATTCCGCTTCCATTGCAGCAGCACTGGATCCTGTGGAAAAGGATCTGATCGATCTCTCCAGTCGATATGAGCTTCAGTTCGAGGATCTTTACTCCAAAGCACTGATTATGAATGGATATCTCCGGACACAGCTCGGAAGCTTCCCTTCCCTGAACCGTCTCAATGATCAGGCAGCTGTTGCCATCAATAGCTTCACAGAATTTCTGGATACCCTACGGGATCAGAGATTGGATAATAAGGTGCTCGGAACTCTGATGCCGCTGATGGCAGATCATATGTCAAGAGAAGAATGTTATTATCTTTGGAAGCTTTCCCAGACTACCGACACAGTCCGCAGACCGGACTGTGATCCCACCAGACCGAGATTGGAAACGTAAAAAACGGGCTGCAGCTATATAGATAGTTACGGTAAGAACAATGCGCATCTCTCACACACAGGTTGTCGGACATCTTACTATCTTGTAAGCCATTATCAAACAAAATTGTTTGCTTCTGTCTTACAAAATCAGCAATCTGTCCGTCAAACGGTGCATTATGAGATACGCATTATTCTTACCTTAGCTATCATTAATAGGGCTGCAGCCCTTCTTTTACTTTATCAGCGGTTGACAGCCGCCACAATAATAGATGCTGCCTCCCAGATAGGCTTCCTTTTGGATGATATGTCCGCATTCGGGACAAGGTTTGCCAACAGTATTCTTACTTAGTCTTGTACTATATTCTCCCTGATTTCCGAATAAGTCCTTCTCCGTATCCCGTCCACCGGCTTGAATCATATCCTTCAATACTGTCTTAATGGAGCGAAACAACTTCTCCCGATCCGCATCTACGAAGGTACCCACCTTCCTCTTTGGATGAATTCCCGCTTGATAAAGAATATCCTGCAGAACCCCGTTCCCGAGTCCGGGAATTCTCTGCTCAGTTGCCAATACTGCTTTGGCACTCAGCTTCTCAGCTCCTGCAGCTGTAAGAATACCCGTAAAATATGGATAATCAAATTGTTCTGTCAGCGGAGTCGGCTTTTCCTTCGCAACCAGATAGTACGGGTTATCAAAGTCCTTCTCGGTAGTCAGCTGAAAGAAACCATACATCTGTACAGAACCGGAGAGTGCCGAACCATCTTCAAACTCCATCATCAGCTGGTGTTTTGCGGGACGTTTCACCCCAGGAGCCAAGTAACGTAAATCTACTCCATCTCCGAAGACGAAGATCAGGTCTTCGATGATAAGCTTAAGCTGACCTCCGATGGGCAAGGCTTCACCAATGGTTTTTCCTATCAGTAAACCCTCATAGCTTTGGGGATCGCCATGAAAAAAAGCGAATTTATGCGGTGAGGCAAGGGTTGTAACAGAGGAAATCCTCTTACCTCGAAGCACATCATTCATTTGTTTTGCAAGGACATTCGCTTCCACAATCTCGATCATAGGTACCTCCTATATTTATACTTCATAGCTTTTCTTATGATATGTAACGTAGAATATCTCAGTTAGTAATAATAAACTGCAGATAATCAAAGTAACGATTAGTTCCGGATACTTTCCCTGTAATTCTTCCTGAAACAGATGCTTTGTCATAATTCCCCCGAACGCCCACAACACGGGCACAATATAGGCGATGCTCCTTAATTTGAGTGAAACAACAACGGTAAGCAGTGTAGCCAGAATGATAACGATAATTGACCAAATCAAAGCTGAAACACCGAACCCCGACCACCGTATACTGACCAGCAGTACTGTGGTATTCAGCACAGTAGCGACAGAGATCCAACTGAAGTAAATTCCAAAGGGAAACCTGATGAAAAGCTTTTCTGCAAGCGATAGCTCTTCCGCATACATATGCTTATTTATCAGAATCAGGCAGATCAAAATGATAACACTTAGCATCAGGGCCAGGGCCAGGTATTCATAATGCCAGGCTATGATCCATGCAGCATTACATAAAGATGAAATGACAAAAAGAATTCTGATCAGGCTGTAGAGCTCCGGCATAAGCTTCTCATTGCGGTTCTTAATCAGACCGAGCTGATAAACCACGAACAGGAACAGCAAAATGTAAACCGCCCCCCAGATAGAAAAGGTATAACCGGCAGGTGAAATCAACGAAGGATACTTGTCCGAGATTTCCCCGGTCGTCAGGCCGCCTAATGGCAGAACATTTCCCAAAATGTTTAGTCCAATCATAAATAGATATGCCACGACTGAGATGCACTTCTCAATGATGCTGCTATCTTTCATAAAATAATCCCCCACATAAATTGTCATCTATATATTAACATAAACTAGACAATTTTTCCAGAACAAAAGAAACCATTCCCTGAAAGGATGTTAGAATAGTCCATTTATTGCTTTCATATGATTTATCAATAGGAAAGCCCATTCGGAGGAGCCATGGATTTTCAGCAAAGTAAAACCTATAGTAATGTTATGAATGCCATGCAGCTGGAACAGATTGCCTGTACCAGATATCAGCTATATGCAGACCAAGCCAGGGAGGAAAATTATATTGAGATTGGTACTGTATTTGATGTTACTGCCAGAAATGAGAAAGAGCATGCACGAATTTGGTGGAGAAGGCTGAATAACGGCACACTGACACCTACCGTAGATAATCTTCAAAACTGCGCGGAGTTAGAGGCTTATGTAGGTAATAATCTTTATCGGGAATATGCTGCAACCGCCAGAGAAGAAGGTTATAACGACATCGCCGCCCTATTCAACGGAATTGCGAACATTGAACTGAACCATAATCTGAATTTTACTACCTTACGGGATAATATCCTGCGCGGTGAGGTCTTCTGCAAACCGACAGAGACCCTTTGGATCTGTATGCAATGCGGAAATATTATGAGCGGTACCTGTGCACCTGTAATCTGCCCGGTATGTGGTTTCCCTCAGGGTTATTACCGACAATACACCACGGAAGGCCCATAATCTATCTTTTAACCATAAGGCTGCTGCAAGTCTGCATGAATGGATTTCGATTTCATGAAAGCCTTGCAGCAGCTTTTCCTATCAGCAATTTTTGCCTGTTCCTTCAAGATATCTGACATAATACTCATCATAAGTCAACTCGCTGTAATACACCTTCTCTGCCAGTTCTTTCCCCAGATATCTATAATGCCAGGGTTCAAAGTCATATCCTGTAATCCATTCTTTTCCTTTTGGATACCGTAATAGAAAGCCAAACCGGTAAGCATTTGCCGCCAGCCATTGGGCTTCCGGCGTTGCCTCAAAGGTCTGTTCCAGATCATTGATATCAACTGCCAATCCGGTCTGATGTTCGCTAAAACCAGCCCGTGCCGATACCTTATCCCTCTCCTTTTGATACTGCTCCAGCGGAATCGTCTGCTGCCAGTTTTTGTAATATACCTGACTCTGATAGGAATAGCTCCGGAAAGTAGAAATCGCACGTAGTTGGATATTCTCTTGACCGGCACAGAAGCACAGGGTCTCAAAGGCAGTTCTGGCCTCTTGCCGAAGTACAAGTTCTCCCTCAGCACAATTCGGACAAATCCGCTCAAGATCTTCCGGGATATAATCCATAGGTAGCTGCCGATACTTATTTACTAATACCGTAATCCTTTCAGGCGCATTGATTTGGGTAACCCCAGTATAGAATTCCCGGTTTAATCCGATTTTGGCATAGGTAATTGCATCCTGGTTTTCATCCATTTTCATTCCTCCATACAGTATCTTTATACTCATTATATTTCCTACACTGTAAAAGTATCCTTTGTGTTTGATATCGCATCCTCGCGGAGCGTTTCATCTTACAGGATGAACTTTCCTATAAGATAAAAAGGAGGGCCTGCTGCAGAAACTGCAACAGGTCCTCCTTTTCCAGGGTTGTATTCAGGGCTTTATTTCAGAATAGTATTCTGAGGTTTAGTTCGTAAATTCCTGTGTCCAGTAGATCACTCCGTTTACCTTATAAACGCCGATACCAACTTTACCGAAGCCTGATTTTAAGATATTTGCTCTGTGTCCCGGAGAATTCATCCATGCGTTCATAACCTCCGCAGGTGTTCTCTGACCATAGGCAATATTCTCTCCGGCACTCCGGTAGGAGATACCGTAATCATTCAATACAGTAAAGCAGCTTGATCCGTCCGGTCTCGTATGGGAGAAGGACTGTACAGTCTCCTGAGCACGTTTATTTGCTGCTGCCTGCAAAGTCTTGTTCGTAGTCAATGCAGGTAATCCGGCCTTTGCTCGCTCCTGATTCACGATCTGAAGCACCTGATTAGCATAGCTGCTCAAGTCTGAAGATGTTGCTGTAGGTGCGGGTGTCTTAGTCGGTGTAGGTGTCTGGGTAGGTGTCGGCTTCGTAGTAGGAGCCGGTGTCTGGGTAGGTGTCGGTGTCTGGTTTGTCTTATTACAGCTCTTAATGTAAACCAGAATGTTCTTCAGTGACTTAATATCATTGATATTAGAGGTGGTAATCCCCTTAACACCGTTCATCTGAAGCTTCTTCACTACTTCCTTCTTATTATTACAGTTGGAAAGGTTTACATTCTTATATACCATGTTCGGCTTATTCACCGATACACCCTTTACCTTCTTGCCCTTACTGCTCTTGGCTGCTGCTTTATTTGCAGATACCTTTACAGCTTTTATATTATTAGACGTGTCCTTTTTCACCGCGGCAAACGCGACTGAATTGTTATCGTCGGGAAGACTAAATAAATTATTGCCTGTAATGCTTTGTTCTACATTTGTAGTGCTATTTACAGCACCCAATTCATTTGATAAAGCCAAAGAATTTTGATAATTTCCAAATGCGCCCAATAGTGTCAACCCTAGTGTACATACTGATGTTACTAATAATTTTTTCATTTTGTACCTCCTAAGTACGTGTCTTAAGGAGTTTTTCCCTTCTTAAGGGGTGGCTCCTTAAGGTTGTCTATCTGCTGCTTCCTTAGAGTAACACAGATGCAACATGGGTTCAATAGTTAGATTATGGTTGTAGACACAAGTCTTACCGTTATGTAACACTTAAAATCTTATCAAAATCCTTATATACCAATGCTTATAGCTACTTTATACTATGTTTTTATGTTAATTAGTTGTTACACATTTATTAACTTTTCTTCATTCGACTAAGGCGAAAAGAGTACTTGAAATGCAAAAAAACAGCCGGTATCTATCAATACCGACTGAAAAGAACTTATTGTTATGCTATAAATGGATAGATGCAAAGTCCCAGAACCCCTGCCCCGACCATAACAGCAATCTGACTAATTTTCGTCTTCCGCAATATAATGAGTGCAACTGCGAATATACCGACTGCCAGAAAATCAAGATCCTGAAGCTGTAAGGATGCCTTCCCGCTTTTATAAAATGCAAGTAAGGCCAGAGATATGCCTGCCGCTGTAATCAACCCCACGATAGCCGGCCGCAATCCGTTCATAGCTCCCTGTATCGCTGAAAGGTTACGATACTTATAGTAGATATAGGCCAAAAGCAGGGAGATAAGGATCGAGGGGGTAATACACCCAAAGGTTGCGATGATTGCTCCCGGAGTCCCCGCCACTCGTATACCGACAAAAGATGCCGCGTTAATTGCAATTGGTCCGGGTGTCATCTGGGAGATGGTAACCACGTCCGCAAACTCAGACATGGTAAGCCATCCGTGAAGCTTTACCACCTGATTCTGAATTAACGGTAGGGCAGCATAGCCCCCTCCGATACTGAATAATCCGATCTGGAAGAAGCTCCAGTATAGTGTAAGAAGGATCATAGCTTTCCACCTTTCTTCTTCGCTTCCGTGATATGCATCATAGCTACTCCGATTATTCCGCTGACCAGTATGATAATAATTACGCTGACATCGAAGAAATAAGTCGCCGCAAATGCAGCAAGCATTAACAGGATCGGTAAGATTCTTTTCTCCTTGGCGATCCCTTTTATCATATTAATAACAACATCAATGATGACTGCTGCGACCCCTGCCTGCATACCTCGAAGGACAAATTTGACCATGGTACTATCCCGAAATGCGGTGTATGCAACCGATATCACAGATAATATAATCAACGGCGGCAATACTGTACCAAATACGGTAAGCAGTGCACCGGGCACCCCTGCCATACGATATCCGATTAATATAGAAGCATTTACTGCAATCGGACCGGGTGAGGACTGCGCAATTGCAGTCAGATCCAGCATTTCTTTTTCCTCTATCCATTGATACTGATCAACAAACTTTTTTCTCATCAGGGAGATGATGACATAGCCTCCGCCAAAGGTAAAAGCGCTGAGGAGAAAGGTCGACGCAAATAATTTCAAGTAGAGTTTTAAACCTTTATCCATTCAATTATCCTCCTGTTTTCTAACTCTTCATTTGTACTGTTCTGTGATGATACGACCTACTCAACATTAGCCTTAAATTACATTTTTGTCAAGAAGGGGCAGAAATATTACCAAAAAAACAAATTATATAACTCCAACGATAGGATTGAATGTACGGGTAATCTAAGATATAGTATTAGACATAGAACTACAGATAAGAGATTTTTTCTGATCGGAGAAAAGGAGGGATAACATGTCTTCATCGGGACAAGGCTTCTTTGAAGGGGTTTATCGAATTGTGGCTTCCATACCGGAAGGGTCTGTGATAACTTATGGGATGATCGCAGAGATGCTGGGCAGCCCCCGCTCCTCCAGGATTGTAGGCTATGCTATGCACAGTGCTCCCAAAGACCGCAATCTTCCCTGCCATCGTGTCGTCAATAAAGATGGCAGGCTATCCCCGGATGCAATCTTTGGCGGCTGCGGAATACAACAGGAGCTGTTGGAAAAGGAAGGTATTACCTTTCTGCCCAATGGCTGCATCGATATGCATAAGCATCTGCTTCGCTGGGAATAAGATATCTATATTGATATCTGAAAATTATTGTATCACCTTTCCGTGCCAGGTCCCCTCTGCACATATGCCAAGGATCAGACATGGGGTATGTTCATCAGCTGAGATAATCAATTCCCCCTGATCGGACCAAATGCTGCTGCGGCCACCAGCCGTCATATCCCAGCAGGTTCCGCAGTAATTGGACATTAATACCGGCATACGGTACTGCTCAGCCAGATGCTGCAACCGATCCAGACCATGGTCAATTCCGCCGCTCGAATAGAAAATGCTTGCTGTATACATAGTAGCATACTGTTCGGCTACCTTTCTGATGTGATCGTCATTCTCCAAATCATAACAGATCGCAAAGGATATCCTTTCTCCGTCCCGTACTAAGATCGGATCATAATCCTCCCTGCTCTCATAAAATACTTCTTCTCCGGGATGAAGGAATTTCTTAATGTAGATTTCCTGCTTTCCCTCCGGAAGAAAGATCCAGGAAGCAATATAGAGGTTGCCGCCGATACGGAGCGGTCCGCCTGCCGATATCACCATATGATGCTCTATTGCAGCCTGTCTCAAGCCATCAAGCCGTTCATCCTCCGCAGTAAAGCTCTGATCCGCTGCCAATTCTCTCTCATATCCTGTCAAAGACATCTCAGGAAAAAGAATAAAACCAGCATTCTCTTTTGCTGCCTCACGGATGAGCTGCAGGTGGGTATCCAGGTTTTTCTGAAAGTTCTCTCTGACTGACTGTATCTGCGCTACTGCATAAACTGTCTCTTCCATCTCAATCCTTTCCTTAATACAGTTCAACTCGGAGTTGATACTATTAACCGGCTTCCTATGTATTCTCCTGCTTCTTTACTGTCTCTTATGAGGGCTTCACCGCGATCCCGTTCACTTCTACCTGATCGGTTATCTCAATCACCAGGCATCTGCGACCATCCACCAGCTTGGTCTGCACTAATTCCGTATGCTCAGGATTCACCTTGATCACAACGTCCGGTGTCTTCACTTCAAATACCCGGGTATTGATCACATTGACCGCCTGAAGCGTAACATTCTCTCCGGCCATCTTGTCATAATTTCGATCAAATTCCGCCAGCTTCTCTTCCTCTACACCGCTTTCGGCGAAAATACTCTTTACCTCGGTCTTATCCAGCATCAAAGGCTCAGCAATCTCTTTCAGTTTATGTTCTTCCAGAATATCATTGAGCTTTTCATGGATATTACGGACGATTTCGTATTCGCATTCCTGCCCGAGCGTTTCCCTGATCAGTGTCTGGAAGGTCTCCTTCTGACCACCGGCTGACATTGGTACCTGACAACCGAACAGCTGCTCTACAAAATCCTCATGCAACTCCTCGGAATCCTTAGCGTAATACAGTATACTATGAATATCCGTACTCCTGTCATTAAATGCAGGAAACAGAAAACCGTTATCCGGCATGGTTACGACCCAATCCTGAATTCTCTTTTGAATCTGATTCATTTCTTCGTTATAGCTTAAGCCGGACTTAGAAAGCTTCACCGGACAAAGGGAACAAAGTATATACCGATATACCTCCTCTGAGGCATCGTCCATCATCAGCTTATCATTCGTCTTGCCCGGTACATCATAAGCAGCATAGATCAACAGGATCAGAAAATTTCCAACAAAATCGTAACTGCTGATGATCTTTTCATAGAACTCATCCAGTAATACTTCATCCTTCAATTCACTGTCACGAAGCTTAAGCAAGAATTCCTGGGTCCCTCCGTTGAATTCCGTCTCAAGCGGAAATTCCATATTAATCAGATTCCGGCCGATCGTGCCTGATAGTGTCTTCTTAAAAATCTCAAAATATTTAAAAGTCTCCTCTTCCGGCATACCCAGAAAAGTCTCTGTAAATTTTGTCTTCACCGTCTTCTCGCCGTCCACATAACAGCCGCTGACCTTAGTGATCGAACAGTTTTCATGCTTAAATTGCTTTCTTATTTCCAGTATCTCGCTGTTAATCATTCGTTCTATTCCTTTCTATATCAATCACTGATTTAAAAGCAGTAAAAAATACCACGGATCCCAGACACCTTCTTCAAAGCTTTCCTCAAAAAACTCTCTGATACCCTCAGGATTATTTCCTATCATTCTGGAAAAAATTACGATGGAATTACGTATGTCCTGATACTTGATCGATCCATGCAGCAGCAGAGTCAGAAAGACTGAATGCCGCAGCATGACATATTCCAGAATAATCATCTGAAAACTCAGGAGTACCTCTTCAAGCTCATCGCAGATACATTCACTGAACACCTTTATCATAAGGCATTGTTCAATCAGTTTATCATAAGCGGAAAATACTTTTTCGAATTCCATATTCCTTGTAACCAGATCCCGTACGTCAAACTCTTCGGCATAGGTAGCCAAGGGCTCCAGAAAATCGCGATAATGCTCCTCCTTACGATAATTCTCCGTAATATCTAAAAACAATTCATTCTGTTCCAGAGCGGCATCTGCAGCCTTCACTTCCTCTTCTCTCCATAATTCAAGGTAGGAATCCAGAACATACTCCTCGCGATATCTCACCACTGCTTCCTTCGTCATCATATCATTTTTCGCACATTCTGACAATATAATCAACCCTAACAAAAGTCGATCCTTCAGGGAATAGCGACTTGAAGACAGAACTTTAAGCAGCGTTTCTCTTAGGTGGAACAGTGGGAGCTCTTCTTCTACCGTTCTGTCATCCCATACAAAAAGCTGCAATCCTTCCCCCTCCCGCCGAAGAATATCTACCACTTCCGGACAGGCACAGGAAAGGGTATATTCTTTTCTTCCTTCATACTCATTGATCACTCTCGGAAACTGCCGGCAGATATTCGGAAGGTACTCCTCCCCGTCACGAATAACGATCCTGCAGAGACCTGCTTCATTAAAATAGGGGCAGCATTTTCCCTGCCCCATATTGATCTTATACTCCAAATTTCCTGAGGATTTCTTCTTCCATATGGTATGCTTTACCTGATCCTCTTTCCTAAATTCCTTTTTCCATTTATGATAGGTCTCCGAATCGACCGATACTTCCCAACCCTTACAGCAGGTAATCGGACAATCTCCGCCGATGCAGATAAACTCATGATATAGCTTCTTTTGGATTTCGTCTTCCATTCCTTCTCCTAACTTAAACCGCATTATATTCCATGTTACCTCATGATGCGCAGAAATACAACCGTAAAAACCGGATAGGTTCATGCTTGTACCATAAGTGAAGCAATTGCATCTTCCATGGCAAACATATCCCTTTCTCTTTGAACAATCCATCGTGCAGCATAGATTGCACCCTGACCAAAGGCAGCACGATTCAATGATTCATGTTTTATTCTGATTGTCTGATTTGGCAGACCAAATATAACTTCATGAGTACCGACTATTCCGCCTACTCGGACGGATTTCACACATTGGCTGCTGTCCAGCTTCAAATCGTCCGCAATACGAAGTGCTGTGCCGGAGGTCTCCTTTTTATCACGAAAATGTTCTTCTACTATTTCAATATCTGCGTTTGGTGCTATCTTCTTCAATAGCTTAGACGCTTCAATTAAGAAATTCACTCCGATCGATATATTGGGAGAATATAAAACGGCAGTCTCCTTACTTAATTCCCTTAACTGCTCAAATTCCTCCTCCGTATAACGTGAGATTGCAGAGACGATATGTATACCATACTTTGCTGCTTCCCGATATTCATTGATGGAACTGGAATTAGAAAAATCAATGATCACATCTACCGCATTATCTCGATAGAAAGTATTGAAATCGACCTCCTGCGCCGAGAAAATCATACCTTCATCATGAGGGAAACTGAGCAGTCGACTGGCATATTCACCGACATTATGATTTGATTTTCTGATTACCCACCTTAATTCCATGCCATCCTCATTGATGATTTCTCTTGCAACTACGGAACCGGTACGGCCAAATCCAAATAACCCAATTGTTAATGTTTTCATAATATCCCTCCAAACAATTTTTATAAGACGACATTTGCAACCGAATAACCTCACTTTTGTCTTTAGAATTATTCCCTGATTTTCTAGTTTTGTTTAGTCAAAAGGAGTAAAAAAGCTGCAGAGAAATCTCTGCAGCGTATTTTTGTTGAATACAACAAAAACCAGTGTACAATAATTGTACACTCATCATTTCTCTTCCTTCGCTTACGAGATTAGCTGTCGGATTCGGGTTGAAAAGATAACCCTACACAATCTGTGATTCACCCCAAAATATTGGTTTTCCCGTTCCTTCCTTGGATTCAGCGTGTATTCCTATTCAATTATAATCAAATGCATACCAAAATCGTCTGGCAGCGATTGGATATCTATTATCATACCATAACTAAAAAAATGCTTCAATTGTAAAAATCTTAATTATTTGTTAAGATGCATCTCTTAAAGGTTATCCTTTCGTTCATGTCATTCTCACTTTAAGTATAACCCTTTTCCCGCTTCAAAATCCGCTGTAATATCATCGGAAATGATTGCGGTTCCGGTAATTAAGGTCCCTTCCTCCACAGAAGGGGCATCGCCGGGATTGGGATATGTGCTGCCGTCATATTTCATTACAACCTGTGTCGGTTTTGCACCGCCTCCGGATAAGGGTAGGATTAGATCATGCCAACCGTTTGTTGTCTGATTACTTACGATGATCGGATTAGAGATCAGCGTAAAATGCTGCAGCAATTGAAAACCGTCATCGGATAGCGCATAAAGCAGTCCTGTATCCCCGCCGCTCCCGCTGGTAAAAGGGCCGACCAGCTCCACAAAGACCTCTTCTGTTCCATCGTCATTCAAATCAATATAATTATAGTAGTATCTGGTGGCTTCTACATCCTCCTGGCTCGGGAAGCCGATCTCCTTCTTAATTGCTTCCTCCAATACCGGACTCTTCATCGTCTCTGAGATCAGAGGAGTGATTGGTGGTACTTCTTCCCTGGTCGGCTCAGCTGTGGCTGCCTCTCCTCCTTCTGACTCAGGGGCTGTCGTTGCCTCTGCTCCGCCTGTCACCATGTCAGCAGAATCATTGTTCGTTTTCCCCTTATGATAAGCCACGTATACAACATCGGCAATGATGATGGCAGCAATAATCAGCAGCATTACATAGAATATCTTCTTGAAATTCATCGTACCAACCTCACATTAATTATTTGGATTTCTCTTTCAAAAAGTCATTCTACCCTAATTCAAAGCCGCACACAACCATTTTTTCCTCAAAATCAGCATAAAGATTTAATGCCTGTCGGCAGTTAGCTTGGTAAACCTTTACGATCTCAGAGACCTCATTGTCCATATGGAAAAGATTTAGTATGGATGTTTCCCCTTCCAGCAGACCCTTATTGAGTAACTCCATACCGTTCTGCTGTGAATCCGGAATTGCCACATAGAACATCTCTGTCTCAACAAGATCCTGGAACATATGGCTGCCATAGGACAGTTCGGGAACAAAACCAATTTTTTTATCCGCATATTCGCAGATCAGCTTAAAATTGGAGATATCAGAGAAAGAGACCGGCAGTCCCAGCTCCGGAGAAGAGGTTCCGATCCGTCCCGGACAGAGCAGCATCATTGTCTTGCCGCTTCCCTGATAATACCGGTTAATCTCCGCGATCACCCTGCACAAGGAGCTTTTTTTGTGGTAAGGATAATGATGATAACGTTCCGCATCAATCATCACTACGATATCGATGGGAAGCATCGCACTGTTTCCCATGAAGGTACGTTCCACACGAAATAAGATCTGATCCTCAGGCAACTTCGGAAGCTTTCTTCCGTCAGCTTTCTGCCATATATAAAGCGGCCTGCACTGAAGAAGATTTACCGTAAATTCTCCGTCCCGCCTGAAGTTCATGGTATATTCAATATCGACCGGATTACCGTACCTTTCCTGCAGCATCGCCAGAATATCCCTCATCATCTTCATGAGAATAGTCTTATTTACGATCCCCTGGCAGGATACAAATCTTATCCTGCGGTGCTGCCCTCGTTCCTCGAAGATTCGCTCCATATCATAATCATGTTCGCAGATTAAATCGGCATACCAGCCGGGCAGCTCCGAAAAAAGCTTGGTTGCCGGTACTTCTTCCAGTTCGTTCTTATTTAAGTTTATTACATCCAGATTGCGTTGGGAATAGCGATGCTTTTCCTCTGTGCTGTTCAAGGTCGTAACCTCTGCCTTATCCAGATTCACCAGTCTCGGGTAATCATTCCCTGTACGATCCACTGATTTTGTTCCGAGTCCGGCCACAAGACGCAGCAGTCCGGCATCCTCGCTTAATTCATTGCTCCAGCGATAGACACTGTAGGAAAAGCCGACTCCTGCGGCACAGGGCATATAGTAGCTGCCGAATTTGGTTCCGCTGACACGCTGTACCAGAATTGCCATCTGTTCGTCGGAACCTGCCAGCCCTCTCTGCTTCCGATATTCCAACGCGGAGGTATCCATCGTACTTGCATAAACCCTCCGTACGGCATTTTCAAACTGAAGCAGTCGTTCCTCAGGACTGCAGGCATTGACGCAGAATACCGATTCGTATTTTCCGGCGAAAGCATTTCCAAAGCCGTCCTCCAAAAAGCTGCTGGAGCGGACAATAATCGGAAATTGGCCGAAATATTCCAGCATTCTTCGAAACTGTGCCCGGATGCTTTCTGAAAAATGTCCGTTTCTGATTGCCGCTGCAAGCTCCTCTGCTTTATCAAAATAATGCTCCTCACTCCGCTGCAGGATTCTAAGCTTCCAGAGCTTATTTTCCACGAGATAGGAGTAGAATACATCGGTAGCAATGTAAAAGGAGTCCTGGGGTTCGATAAATCCGGCATACTGAGGTAGATGATTTTCCAGCATTTTTCTTGCAAGCAGCATCCCACAGGCTTTCCCGCCTATGCTGCCGGTACCGATCATCCGATCCTTGATAAAGAAGAAATCCTCCGGTGTAAATTCACCCTGGATCAAAGCAGCCAGCTTACGGTCATGCGTCATCATGCTCCTGCAGAGCTTCTGTAAAGCCTTATCCGCCAGCTCACCCCGGTAATAGGCTTCTTTAATTCCACGAAAGAACCGCTCATAGCTGTCTAAATTCTGTTCGGAATGCTCCTGCTGCTCCTTATGTCTAAGACGATAGTATTCCGCCAGATCCACACTATTCTCCAAGGGTTCCAACTCTTTGTCCCCGTTAAACCGGTATGGAAGAAACATATCCGGAAGATAACGGTTCCAGACCTTAATCGGGTGAAGGTACGCATCCTTATCGTCCGAGTAAATGTCCAACAGCAGCTGCGTTGTCTCCTGAATACGTGCAATGGCAGCAAAATCGTGGTACCCTCTCATGACAGGAAAAAATGCTACCGTATCCAGTTCAAAAAGAAAAGGACAGGTTACACAGAAAAAATTCCCCATCATAAGATCAGTGGACCATCTGACCTGCAGCTCCGACAAGCTGTCAAATACATAGAAGGCTTCCAGCCCTTCTTTCGCTATGATTTCATGCAGTGTTACGGTAAAGGTCTCAAAGCCTTTGCTGGCATCCAGTTCATAGATTTTTAGGCCTTCCCTGGGAGTAAGCAGAGGCTCGTGATTGGAAAAACGGATGTAGATCATATTCCTGTGATCCTTCACAGCCTGAGCAACAAAGGGTTCTACTACCCTCGAGAAATCCCTGAGGCTGGATACCTGTATCACCACATTATCACCCAGACGGATATGATCCAGTATCAGATCCATGCTTTCAATTCCCGACTTGATTTTTTCAAATGCCGCCATAACTGCTCCTTTCTGACAAACCGTATTCATTTCAAGAAAAGCAAAAAAGCGCTCCCATTAAATCCTCATGATACCCGATTTAATACGAACGCCTTTGTTCCGATTTTCTTCTGTTACTCTGATTATACTGTAACTAATCCTAAACCGCAAATGCCATCTTTATTCTTTTGTATTTATATCAGTTTTAAATTTTTCATGACCTCAATAAATTGAGTCACATTGATCGGTTTTGAAGCAAAAGCTTCACACCCGATATCAAAAGACTGTTTCACCATCTGGGAATCCTGAAGTGCCGTTGTCATAATGACTTTCACACGCTTTTCAGGAAGCATACCCTTCGAGGTTTCATAATCCCTGATTGCTTTCAGAACCTTCACCCCATCTACCTTCGGCATCATGATATCCAGGCAGATCAGGTCATAGGGCTGATTATCCTGCATCGCCAGCAGATAAGCATCCAGCGCCTCCAATCCGTCCACAACGACATCAACAGTTCCGTACTCTGACAGAAGTTTTCCCATAAATCTTCTGCTTGTATAGTCGTCTTCCACAATCAATACTTTCATCGCCAGTGACCTCTCTTCCTTCTCAAGTTTAGTTTCCCCGCATTATTAAACAAAGGTCTTTTTATATATGTCGAACTCTCTTTGAAGCTGCCTGGAATATCGGATCAACTCCTCATAATTACCGCGTCTTGCGGAAAGCTCCATCCGGAAGGCTGTACTTTTCAGTTCAATCGCCTCGATCGTGCCAAATAGCTCTTTGATCTTATTCGCATACCTTTCTATCACTTCAAAATTCCTGCTTCCAATGGCTGAATCCATTGCTGCCAGCTCGGTTATTAATTTGTCAACCACCGGAGTCGTATGGATTTGCTGTTGTTCCTCATCATTTTTCGCCACGATCACACCATGATCCGTGATTTTTACCTCTACATCGGTATTTCCATGATTATGAGTCCTGAACAGCACTTTGTCAAGAGTAAAGAACAGTTCCTCCATCTTAATCGGTTTTGCTATGTATTCGTCCATACCCAGCTTTAAGAAGCGCTCTCTGTCACCCATCAGGGCATGTGCGGTAATCGCAATGATAGGAGTATGCTTTCTTTCTGCTTCTTTTTCCCTGATCCGCTTCGCTGCTTCCACTCCATCCATGATCGGCATCAGAATGTCCATCAGAATAATGTCATATTTCTTTCTTTCATAAGCCTCCAGAGCCTCCTGTCCATTACAGGCGAAATCTGTTCGATAACCTTTTTCCTTCAGCATGCGGGATAGCACCAGCTGATTGACACTGTCATCCTCTACAATCAGGACTGTCTTATTCTCTGTTTCCGTATCCTGAGGGATAACAGCGGCAGCTTTTCTGTCCTCCGGACGTTTCCCAATCTCAAAAGGTATCGTAAATGCAAAGGTACTCCCCTCATCTTTTCGGCTTTCCACCCATATCCTTCCGCCCATAATTTCCACCAGCTGCTTTGTGATGACGAGTCCCAGGCCGGTTCCACCGTATTTTCTTGTATTGGAGCCGTCCACCTGACTGAAGCTTTTGAAAAGTAATCCCATATCCTCAGGAGCAATCCCGATTCCCGTATCCTTTACAGAAAACTGCAGCTCAATCAGATGATCTGTTACCGCTTTCTTTTTCACCTCAACCGTAACCGCACCCTGCTCTGTAAATTTAATAGCATTGTTGATCAGATTATTCAATACCTGTTGCAAGCGGAAGGAATCCCCCACCAGATAAGGATCGATATTGGAGGAGAAGGCATAGAATAAATCCAGTCCCTTCTCGCTGGCTCGAAGATAATGTGACTTTGTTATCTCATCGAGCAGCTTCTTGATATTGAAATCCTCCTTCTTAATTGCTAATTTTCCTGCCTCCATCTTCGAAAAATCCAGGATATCATTAATAATATTCAGCAAGGAATCCACACAAGTCTTAGCCGTCATCAGGTTAGCCTTTTGCTCATGGGTAAGGTTGGACAGGAGTGTCAGTTCGATCATACCTACGATACCATTGGCAGGGGTACGGATTTCATGGCTCATATTAGCCAGGAATTCACTTTTTGCCTGATTCGCCTTTTCAGCCTGTTCCTTTGCATTCTTAAGCAGGATATCCGCTTTCTTCTTCTCATTGATGTCATTGATGATAATTGCCAGATAATCTTTTTCGGGGCTGAATATAGATAAGGAGTACCACTTATCGAAGAGATCAAAATAGATCTCGTCATAATAAGTACTCTTTCCTTCCCTCAGAATTTCTTCAAAGATCTTTTTATTGTTTAATATAGTCTTGATCCCTTCAGGAAAAATCTCGGAATAGAGTAACCCCTCTATATTCTTTTTACCCATCGGAAACATTTCTCTATAGGCGTCATTGGCAA
>JAEZLY010000226.1 GCA_023414985.1 Bacillota bacterium
TTTTGGTATTTTAATGATTTTATAATAAAAAATGGCAGGAAATTGTAAATAAAAAAGTACTGTAAAAAAAGAGGAACCCTTTATACGCTGTGGTAAAAGGTTCCTTGCAATAAAATTATTTATTCTCTTTAAAATACTTCTTGGTAAGTACGATATCCTCTCTCATTCTAATGACAAGTTCCTCAAGAGAGCCGAATTTCAATTCCGGACGCAGATAATAATAAAATTCCACTTCAATCATCTTACCGTATAAATCGTCTTCAAAATCAAAGATAAAGGTCTCCACTCCGATGTATTCCTCTTCCCCGACTGTCGGTTTATAGCCAATATTGGTAACACCGGGATAGGACTTACCGTTGATCAGTGTCTTTGTAGCATATACCCCATTCGGAGGCAAAAGCTTCGTATTCGGAGGGATCTGGTTCGTGGTAGGCATTCCGATCGTCCTGCCCAGCCGTCTGCCGTGTACTACCTCGCCTCGTATCATAAAGGGCTTCCCCAGCATTGCATTCGCCGCTTCCATATCCCCGTCCTTTAAGGCCTTTCGGATACTGGAGCTGGAGATCACCTCGTTCTTCCATTTTTTCTTCTCACAGGCAATTACTTTAAAGCCATAGACATCCTCGAATTTCTTCAGAAATGTGACGTCACCCTTCTTCTGATATCCGAAACGGAAATCCACACCTACGACTATCACCTTAGCATCCAGCTTCTTCACAAGAATTTCCCGGATAAACTCCTCCGGCTCCATGCTTCTCGTCTCCTCTGTGAACGGATAGGAAATCAGCACATCCATGCCGGTGTGTGACAGTCTTGCTACCTTCTCTTCTTCCGTATAGATTAACTCAAATTCCTTGTCGGAAAACAGATTGCCGGGATGCATCGAAAAGCTGAACATCACTGCAGTCAGTCCCTGTTTCTTATAAGAAATGACCAGATCAATCAGCTGTTGATGTCCCAAATGCATTCCGTCAAATTTACCCAAGGTAACAGCACTGTTCTTATATTCAAAATCTGTTCTTCCTGCTATATAATCCATTGTTTCCTCCAGATTTCTTCCTACGGTAATCACAAGAACATTTTGACAGGCCAGTATACTTCTTTAACCTGATTGTATTCATAAATGCCAACAAAGTTATCCTCTGAATCATATACTCTTGTCTGTTCCCCGGTAAGATCCGACACCTCTATTACCTGCTCAGGCAGAAAAGGATTCCCGTTGTGAATTAGCTTGTCATGTTCCTGCTTCAGGGTTATTTTCGGCAAATTGTGAAAAACTTCATCCACCGTAACCAGATAACCGGATAGTTTGTCCTCCTGAACCAGAGCTTCGATTTCCGATAAACGAAGTGCTTTCTCTACGACAAAGCTGCCAACCGCTGTACGAAGTAACTGCACCATCGTTGCACCGCAGCCTAGGGTTTCTCCTATGTCATGGAGCAGAGTCCTGATGTAGGTACCCTTTCCGCATTTCACGGTAACCGTAAATTCCTGCTCTTCTTCACGGAACTCTTCGATTAGGATGTCATAGATTACGACTCTGCGCCGTTCCCGTTCGATCTCAATTCCTTGTCTTGCAAGCTCATACAGCTTCTTCCCGTCCACCTTGATTGCAGAGTACATCGGAGGGAGCTGTAAGTATTCTCCTATGTAGCTTTTTACAGCTTCCTTCAGCTGTTTATCAGTAACATTGGCTTCGGAAGTCTGAAGCACTTTACCCGAGATGTCCTGCGTATCCGTCGTAATCCCCAGCCTGCAAACTGCTTTGTAGGTCTTATCTTTATCGGTAATCAGATCTACTAGCTTGGTACCTCTTCCGATACACACCGGAAGTACTCCTTCTGCATCCGGATCCAGAGTCCCGGTATGGCCGATTTTCTTCATTTTCAGAATACCCCTCATCTTAGCTACGACATCATGAGAGGTATATCCTTTTTCTTTATATACATTAATTATTCCGTCCGTCAATGACAACGCTCCCTGCTATAAACTTTCAATGATTCCAAGCTCCTTGAACTGAGCCTCGATATGTGCCGTCAGGTTGTTAATGACATCATGTACCGAACCATGCATCGTACAGCCGGCTGCCTTGATATGTCCTCCGCCTCCGAAGAACACAGCAATCCTGCTGACATTTACTTCTCCGTTGGATCTCATGCTCACCTTATACTCATGAGGCTCTGTCTCATAGACAAAGATAGCAACCTCTGTACCCTTGGTCAGCCTGAGTTGATCAATAATACCATCTAAATCAGAGGTGGCAGCCTCATAGAAATCAATCATTTTCCTGCTGATGGAGGCAAATACAACCTTTCCCTCCAGTACCAGAATACTCTCCATGAGGCATCGCCCGAGGATCTGATTCTGGATGTAGGTCTTGGAATAGAAGGACTCGTCAATCAGGTTGGAGAAGTCGATACCCTTACTGATCAGCCTACCGGCGATATTCAGAGTTTTCTCTGATGTATTGGAATGCTTGAATACACCTGTATCATGGATAAGACCTACATATAAGGATTCTGCCATCTCCTTTGTGATTCTTTTCTCATCCATCAGGGTAAATAATACCTCACAGGTGGATGAGGCATCTGCCACCACATGGTTCACCTTCGCAAAGCTCAAGTTACTGATGTGGTGGTCAATGTTCCAGGTTGTCTTAGCAGTCATATAATATTTTACAGCATTCCCGAGGCGGTCTAAGCTGCCGCAATCCAGTGATATGAATACGTCATACTCCTGATCGCCCTCACAGCTGCGTTTAATTTCATCAAAGCCGGTCAATATCCGAAACTCATTTCCGAGGGGCTCCTGCAGGTATACATCCACCTGCTCAAAGCCATATTCCTCCTTCATGGAATTGAGGTACTGGTATAATGCCGTACAGGAGCCGATACAGTCACCGTCCGGCCTGATATGTCCGGCTATCGCAATCTTTTTTGCACCTTTTATTTCCGTATCAATCATTTTCATAGGTGTCCGTCCCCCTCTTTGTTTTTGAATACGGCTATTCTTCCTCTTCGGTATCTTCCTCCGAGAAGTCAGCGTCGATATCCTCTTCCAACTCTTCCTCATCCTCATGAGATAGGTTTTTATTTACCTCATCAATCAGATGTGACATATGAACGCCATACTCAATGGAGTTATCAATGATAAAGGTGAGTTCAGGTGTGTTCCTCAAATTCAGCGTTTTTGCCAGTTGTCCGCGCATAAAAGAAGCCGCACTCTTAAGGCCCTTGCGGGTAGCCTCCTTGGATTCCTCATCTCCCAAGACACTGATAAATACTCTGGCCGTCTTCAAATCCGGAGATACCTCTACACTGACCACGGAAGTCATCGGATTGATCCTTGGATCTTTGATTTCTCTGCTGATTAAGGTACTCAGCACCTTTTGTACTTCACCATTTATTCTTGTGTTCTTAATACTGTTTTTTCTCATAAATACCTCCATTCTGAAACGAGAGATAAATGATCCGAATATACAATATTGTAAGCGGATTAAACTCAAAAGTCTGCGACTTTTTCGTTCACGCTGCGCTTATCCATGTGAAAATCGTCATCTGCTCGTGCAAGCACGGCATCTGCCGTTTTTCCATGGATTAATCCGCTTACCGTGTACATTCGCGCACTATCTCGGGACTTCGGCCATAATATAGAGCTCTACCTTGTCGCCTTCCTTGACATCATTGAACTTCTCGAATACGAGACCGCATTCATAGCCGGTTGCTACTTCCTTCACATCGTCCTGGAAACGCTTTAAGGATGCCAAGATTCCTTCGTAAATCAAGGTATTGTCTCTATAAATTCTCGCCTTACTGCCTCTGATTACTTTACCGTCAAGAACATAGGAACCTGCAATTGTACCGACACCGGATGCCTTAAAGGTCATACGGATCTCTGCGTGGCCAATGATTCTCTCTTCAAATACCGGATCCAGCATGCCCTTCATCGCAGCTTCCACATCATTAATTGCATTGTAGATGACGCGATACAGCTTAACATCAACCTTTTCACGGTCAGCTGTTTCTTTTGCAGCATTATCCGGTTTTACATTAAAGCCGATGATAATCGCATTGGAGGTGCTTGCCAGAATGACATCCGATTCGTTGATTGCACCGACACCGCCATGGATTATTCTTACAGCTACTTCGCTATTACTTAATTTTAATAAACTTTGCTTCATTGCTTCAACGGAGCCCTGAACATCTGCTTTGATAATCAGGTTCAGTTCCTTGATATTACCTGCCTGTATCTGAGAGAACAGACCGTCCAGAGACAGCTTCGCTTTCGTATCTGCAAGAAGTCTTTCCTTACCCTGTGTCAGGTAAGCATCCGCGATTGCTCTGGCCTCTTTTTCATTTGCAGTTACCAGCAAGGTCTCGCCGGCATCCGGAACTTCATTTAAACCTAAGATTTCTACAGGTGTAGAAGGTGTAGCTTCCTTTACTCTGCGTCCCTTATCATCATTCATCGCACGAACCTTACCAAAGGCAGATCCAACAGCCACATTATCTCCGACACGCAGGGTACCCTTCTGTACCAGAATTGTTGCAACCGGTCCTCTTCCCTTATCAAGTTCAGCTTCGATGACAATACCTCTGGCATTTCTGTTCGGATTTGCCTTTAGCTCTACCATTTCTGCCGTCAGAAGTATCATTTCCAATAAATGTTCGATACCTTCCCTGGTATGAGCAGACACAGGGACAAAGATCGTATCTCCGCCCCAATCCTCGGCAATCAACTCATATTCTGTTAATTCCTGCTTAACTCGCTCGATATTGGCACTGGGCTTATCAATCTTATTGATGGCTACGATAATCTGTACGCCTGCCGCTTTCGCATGGTTGATCGCTTCAATTGTCTGAGGCATAACACCATCATCCGCTGCCACGACTAAGATCGCGATATCCGTTGACTTTGCACCACGCATACGCATTGCGGTAAATGCTTCATGTCCGGGTGTATCAAGGAAAGTTATCTTCTCTCCGTTGATTTCAATGACAGACGCACCAATATGCTGTGTAATACCGCCTGCTTCCCTGGAGGTAACATTGGTTTCTCTGATGGCATCCAGTAAGGAGGTCTTACCATGATCGACATGACCCATAACACAGACTACCGGAGGACGCTTTTCCATGGTGCTCGGATCTTCTTCGTCTTCCTTTAATAACTCTTCTACCTCGTTAACCGGAACTTCCTTTTCTGCAATGATTTCGTATTCCAAAGCGATTTCTTCCGCTTCCTCAAAGGTAATCTCCTGATTTAAGGTAACGATTTTTCCTGCAAGAAAGAGCTTCTTGATCAAGGCTGCGGATGGTTTCTTCATCTTATCAGCAAGTTCCTTGATCGTCAGTATCTCGGGAATGGTGATAACCTTGATCTCCTCTTCCACCACATGAACAGGCTTAGGCTGGATAAACTGACCCTTCTTCGGAGCCTGCTTTGTCTTAATCTCCTCGCCATCCTGATCTCTTTCTAATATTCTATCCTTATAGGTCTTCTCTTTATTAATACGATCTCTGTTTCGTTTGTTGCTGTTGTCGTTTTTCTCAGCTACCTTCTGATCCAGAATCTGCTGGTCGAAGTTTTTACGCTCTCCGCCTCCTCTGGGTCCAGCGGGCTTTCTGGCCTGAGATCTGTTCCCGTAATTCGGCTTGTCGTCATCATCCTTACCGGCTTCCTCAAATCCTCTTCCGCCGCCATAACCACCACCGGGTCTCTGTCCGGCAGGTCTGGAATAACCACCGGAATTGCCACCGTAATTACCTCTGCCCTGCTGACCACCGCCCGAGTAGGAAGGACGTGATCCCTGACCTTGGTAGCCTTCACCCTGCGGCCTCTGTGGTCTGTCGCCATAAGGACGGTTCCCCTGATAGCCTTCCCCTTGCGGTCTTTGTGGTCTATCTCCATAAGG
>JAEZLY010000245.1 GCA_023414985.1 Bacillota bacterium
ACGGAACTTATAGATGGACTGGTCATCATCACCCACTACACAGAGATTATATTCTCTTTCTCCATAAAGGTTCACGCCGGAGGAAAGTAGGTGAATCAGACGGAATTGGGCCGTGTTCGTATCCTGATACTCGTCCACCATCAGGTAACGGAACCGGTTCTGATAATAAGCGAGTGCCTCCGGAACCATCTGAAAAAGCTCTACTGTCTTATAAATCAAATCATCAAAATCCAGAGCATTGCTCTGCCGGAGCCGTTTCTGGTATTCGGCATAAGCCTGAGCATAACGGTTTTGGTTTAAATCCCGGCCTGCATTTAATGCAAATTCTTCAGGAGAGATCATCTCGTCCTTTGCCTTGGAGATGACGGAGAGAATCGCACGCTCGTTGGTCTTCTTGGTATCGATATTCAGATATTTGCAGATTTCCTTCATTAAGGTTCTCTGATCATCGGTATCATAGATGGTAAAGCTTTTGGAATAGCCGATGGTATCTATGTATCTTCGTAGAATCCTCACACAGGTGGAGTGGAAGGTACTTACCCAGATGTTCTCCGAACCGTAGCCAACGATCTTATCGACACGTTCCCGCATCTCCTTGGCTGCCTTATTGGTAAAGGTAATTGCCAGGATGTTGTAGGGATTCACACCGCGCTCTTCAATCAGATAGGCAATTCGGTGGGTCAGAACACGCGTCTTTCCGGAACCGGCACCTGCCAGAATTAATAACGGCCCCTTATCATGCAGCACTGCACGCTTCTGCTCGGGATTCAATGTATCATAAATACTCATAGTAACCTCCAGATAATTTTTATAGGAACATCATAAGACACCCGATAATTCGCAGGTATAAACAGATGTTGTAATACACATTAATTATATCCTTTATAATTCAGTCGAAATATACATCCACCTGGATTAGAAATATTGGTTTTAGCGGTACTCCTTAATAATACCCAAATGCATGAACGATGAGTAGATCATGAATAGGGTGGCGTATGAGTTCATATCGGTCAGACCGGCCGACGAGGCTTCTTATGTCCGTTAGGAGACTCAGGTGGAACGACGTCAGCTTATGCGTCGTTTCACCATGCTTTGAGGCTCATATAAGGACATGCCGAAGGTAAGGGTACAGAAACTAAAGTTTCTGCGGCGACCGTATGAATTCATACACCACCTTATTCATGTTAGTAAACTTCGGCTTGTCGTATCATCCAAATCACAAACATATGTTTATTATAGCATGGCAGAGGGGCAGATTCAATCCTTCAATTCCTGTCCAGAATTAACAAATGCTGTTATTCATATGTTTATTTTTGCTTTGACATCTAGTAACGGATACTATATAATGAAATGGAGGTGATTCTATTGGATATGACGAAAGAGGAGTATATCAAGAGCTTAATCGACAGCTTGAAGGATGTAAAATACATCATGCCCGACGATATACCGAATATAGATTTGTATATGGATCAGGTTACGACTTTTATGGATAAGCATCTGAAGTCCTCGAAGCGTTATAGCGAAGACAAGCTCCTGACGAAGACGATGATCAACAATTACACGAAGAATGAACTGTTGCCTCCGCCCAGTAAGAAGAAATATACCAAGGAGCATATGCTCCTTCTGATTTTTATTTATTATTTCAAGAATATCCTCTCTATCAGCGATATCCAGAGCATCTTCAATCCGTTGACCGAGCGTTATTACGGAGATAAATCTAAGATTAAGCTGGAGCAGATTTATGAGGAGATCTTCCGGTTGGAGAAGGAGCAGACCGATGCCCTGACCAAGGATATGATTCGTAAGATGACCAAAGCGCAGGAGTCCTTTCCTGAGGTTACGAATAAGGAGGATCATGAATTCCTGACCACCTTCTCCTTTATCAGTATGCTTTGCTTTGATGTATATATGAGAAAACACATGATTGAGAAGATGATTGATGATGCCCTGATGGGTGAGAGTAACCATAGAGCAAGTACAGGGAAACAGGAAGAGAAGAAGGACAGTAAGAAGAGCAGCAAGTCCGAGGAGAAAAAGCCTGAATTGTTATAGAAGCAAGAAATTAACGAATAATAATATACACGAATAATAAAATATATAACTTATAAAAATGAGCTCATAACCGATTGGTTATGGGCTCATTATTTATTGCTCACTCATTATTTGTCCGAAAAGGGATCTTTCATTCTGGAGAAGACCATATCATAGCCGTCATTGCCATAATTAAGAGAACGGTTAACACGGCTGATGGTAGCGGTAGAAGCGCCGGTCTTTTCTGCAATTTCCAAATAAGTCTTATGGCAGCGAAGCATACGCGCCACTTCAAATCTTTGAGATAAGGATAATAACTCGTTCACGGTACATATGTCTTCAAAAAATGTATAGCATTCCTCCGAATCCTTTAAACTTAAAATTGCCTCAAATAGATGGTCAACAGCAGTGGTTCTGATGTTTTTGCTCATCGGTAGGACTCCTTTCATCCTGTTGTGATTATATGCTTTTTCACACAGTATAATTTTAACACTCTACGTTGTTGAAGTAAAGCATTTTTTCATCGCCCAAAGGTTAGAAGTAGATTAGAAAAACCGCGGGAAACCAAAGAAAAAAGGTCTGGGAGGATACGGGCGGTAGTCGTCACGATGATGCCTGCGTCCCCGGTGAGGTCCATAGGGTGTCCCGTAAAAATCATCACGGCCTCTTCCTCTGTAATTATCATAGTCTCTGTATGGTCTACATGAGTTACATCCCATATTCATCAACTCCTTTCTACATTAATATATGCGTTGCTCGAATAATGGTGAAAAATGTAATTATAGGCTTATTGTGTAATTTCCAGCATTTCGTCAATACTATCCTAAAGTAGAGATACTTAATTACACAAAAGGAGATGATACGATGTTCCAGCCGGGGTAGGGTTGACAGAAATAATTAACAGATATTGACATTATATAAGCAAAAGAATATCATATACATAAACTAAAGAATGTAAATAATTACCAATTGATATATCTATCAAGGTTGATCAAGGCAGGAGATATCTATGAAAAGGTATGGAAAACGTAAGAGCCGCAGAAAGCAAGTGATCCTTCTGGTTCTTAGTATTGAATTATTACTGATTATGAGTGGATTGGCCTATATCGAGCTGCGGCCGATGGTTGTCAAGGCGGTAACCCTGGAAGCAGGCGAGCAAAAGCTGGATGTAAAAAGCTTTCTGAAATACAAGAACCGTCAGGGAGCCTTTGTAACAGATGTGAAAAAACTGGATACGACAACTCCGGGTATCTATAAGGTACAGATACAGATCGGGCGGAGAGTCCATACCTCGCTCTTAAAGGTTGTGGATACCGTGGCGCCTCAGGCTGTGGTCAGTGATCAGTTCGTACTGCAAGGGGAAGAGGTTGATCCGAATTCTTTTGTCTCAGATATTAGAGATATGACTGAGGTGAAGGTATATTTCAGGCATACACCGGATACTTCAAAACCTGGGGAGCAGGAAGTAACACTGCTGATACAGGACAGCGGAGGAAATGTCACGGAAAAGAATGCTAAGCTGTCGGTTCTGGGTATTAAAAACCAGGTCGTAGTGGAAGCCGGTTCTCAAAGAATGCTCTCGGTAAGGGATTTTATACCCAATAACGGGTATGATGCAGTAATACTCACCGATCTGAAGACGATCAACACCAGTCAGCCCGGAAGCTATCCTGTTGAGCTCGAGGTCAACGGAAGGCGAGTGACCGGTACCGTGGAAGTGGTTGATACCATTGCTCCTGTAGCCTCCGTAAAGGAACAGAAGATTTACCTTAAGGATGCACCCAAGGCAGAGTACTTTGTTGAGAAAATAGTTGATTCCACTCCTGTGACGGTAAGCTATAAGGATAAGCCGAATTTTGATAAGCCTGGTAAGATAACCTTCCAGGTGATCTTAAAGGACAGTACCGGAAATATCACTGAACTTCCGGTTACCGCTGAGGTGATTGAGGATAAGGAACCTCCTGAGTTCCAGGGTTTATCAGATAAAGTAGTATTTATCGGGGATTCCGTATCCTATAAAAAAGGTGTCACTGTAACCGATAACCGTGATAAGAAGGTGACCTTCTCCGTAGAGAACAGCGAGGTAAACCTGCAGAAGGAGGGTACCTATCCGGTTACCTATACCGCCAAGGATGAGGCAGGAAATAAGGCAGTTAAGACGATAAAGCTTGAGGTTAAGAAATTTGTTGCAAACGAAGAAACAGTCAATGCGCTCTGTGATGAGCTTTTACAACAGATAACAAATCAAAATATGACGAAACGGGAAATTGCCTATCAGATCTACTTATGGGTCAGAGGACATATTAGTTATAGTGGTGATTCCGATAAATCGGATTGGCTGGCAGAAGCTTTTCGGGGTATGACCAAACGATCCGGGGACTGCTTTACTTATTTTGCCGTATCTCAGGCAATGTTAAGCAGAGTAGGTATCGATAATCTGGAGGTAAGAAGGATCAATGGAAGAACGAGGCATTTCTGGAGTCTGGTCAACTGCGGTGACGGCTGGTACCATTTTGACTCTTGTCCGAATAAAGACCATAAGGCTACCTTCATGCTAACCGAAGACCAGGCAGAAGAGTTAACCAAATCAAGGGGCAATAATTATTACGTCTATGATAAGAGCTTATATACAGCAACACCTGTGGAATAATGGGAAGGAAAAGACAGCAAAGCTCGCACTAAAAGTGCTCACCACTGTTCCTCCGGATTATCTAGATGAAAAATTTGAAATAGAAGAGGAGGCCGACATTACGAAGCGTCTGGGGATTATCGGCGGACTGGGTCCGTTGGCAACCGCGTACTTTTATGAATTGATTACACGAATGACGGATGCGAAGACAGATCAGGAGCACATTGAGGCAATTATCTTCAGCAAACCCACGATTCCTGACAGAACGGCCTATATCATAGGAAAAAGCTGGAGGAATCCGATCTATGACATGCTGGAGGCCGGACAGCTTCTGGTTAATATGGGAGTTGAGTTGATAGCCATCCCCTGCATAACTGCACACTATTATTATGATACCTTATCGGAGAAAATCAAAGTACCGGTGATTCATGTAGTACGTGAGACGGCCCGCTATTTGAAGGCCAATGGAGTACGCTGCGCAGGTATTCTGGCTTCGGAAGGCACCATACGCAGCGGTCTGTTCCAGAAGGAATTAGATTTGTCGGAGATAAAGATGGTAATTCCAAAGGAAGATAAACAACAGCAAATCACTGATATGATCTATCAATGTATCAAAGCTGACAAACCGATTGATTTCAAGGTCTTTTGTTCTTGTTCCGAACAGCTGAGGGAGGATGGAGCAGAGGTGATTATTCTGGGATGTACTGAATTATCCTTGATCAAAAGGGATTTTATGTTAGGTCCGGGCTTTCTGGATGCGATGGAAGTACTGGCAATGAGAGCTGTTCTGAGTAGCGAAGCAAGACTGAAGGAAGATTATACTTCACTAATCACAGATGGAACGGCAGGAAAGGTATATGACAATGCAGAGAAATATAATGGAATACTTGGAGCAAATTGTTGATAAGGTACCGGATAAGACAGCTTATGCTGATGAAAAAGAGGCAATTACTTTTCGAGAGGTTTATCTAAAGTCACGGGCAATCGCCACCTTTCTCCACCGCAGAGGGCTTCGGAAGGAACCTGTAGTTGTCTTTATGGAGAAGCATCCGGCTGCCATCGTTGCTTTCTACGGGGTCATCTACTCCGGCTGTTATTATGTTCCGATTGATGAAGAAATACCAAAGCACCGGATAGAGCTGATCTTTCGAAATTTAAATCCGAGGGCGGTCCTGTGCGATGAGAATACAGCGCAGAAGTTATCGGAGTATTCCTTCCGTGGTGAGGTCTATCTATATCAGGATATCATCAGGGAAAAACCGGAGGAGACAATACTTCAAATAATTCGCGACGGACAGATTGATATAGATCCGATCTATATTGTATTTACCTCGGGGTCCACCGGTATTCCGAAGGGAGTGGTGGCCTGCCACCGCTCAGTGATCGATTATATCGAGCAGTTATCTGAAGTACTCAGGGTGAATGAGGAAACGGTGTTCGGTAACCAGACACCGCTTTATGTGGATGCCTGTTTAAAGGAGCTTTATCCCACCCTAAAATACGGAGCTACTGCCTACCTTATTCCAAAGAGACTGTTCTCCTTCCCGCTGCAGCTGGTGGAATTTTTAAATGAGCATAAGATCAATACGATTTGTTGGGTGGTATCCGCTCTAACGATGATTTCCGCCTTCGGCGCACTGGAAAAGGAGATCCCTCGTTTCCTGCATACGGTTGCTTTTGGCAGTGAGGTGTTTCCAATCAAGCAATATAGGTTGTGGAAGCAGCATCTTCCAAGTGCCCGTTTCATTAACCTATACGGACCAACGGAAGCTACAGGAATGTCCTGTTATTATGAAGTAAATCGGGATTTTGAATTGGAGGAGATGATACCGATCGGTCAGCCCTTTCGAAATACTGAGATTATACTGTTGGATGAGAACAATCAGGTTCCGGCACCCGGTAAGGAAGGGGAGATCTGCATCCGTGGTACTTCCCTGACCCTTGGTTATTATAAGAACTTTGAGAAGACCAATGAGGTCTTTGTCCAGAATCCACTGAACCAGGCATATCCGGAGCTGATCTACAGAACAGGAGATATCGGCAGATATAATGAGAGAGGCGAGCTTCTGTTCGTATCCCGTAAGGATAATCAGATTAAGCATATGGGTCACCGTATCGAATTGGGCGAGATTGAGATCGTGGCGAATTCCATCGATGTCATGAAAAGTGCCTGTGCAGTCTTTGATCCGGAGAAGAAGAAAATCATCCTGTATTATGTCGGAAATCTGACTGTGGCACAGGTGGCAGAATTTCTGAAAGAGAAGCTGCCAAGGTATATGGTTCCGAATGTCATAGAGCCACTGGACAGTATGCCCCTAACCCCTAACGGCAAGATCAACCGGATGCTGCTGAAGGAGTTCTATTATAGGAAAGCAGAACAGAAACACTTAGTAAAGATAGAGAGCTGAATGATGGAATATTAAATAATCAGAAAACGTGCCTGGCACGATAAGGAGGTCCTATGGAGACAATACTTGAGATTTTGAGCGGCTTACACCCGGAGGTGGATTTTGAGACCTGCGAGACCCTGATCGATGATAAAATTATAGATTCCTTTGACATTGTATCAATTGTCACAGATATCAGCGACGAATTTGATATCACGATCCCGGTGGAGGAGATTGTACCAAAAAATTTTAACTCTGCAAAAGCCCTATATGCCATGGTCGAACGGCTGACAGAAGAATAAAGGTCAGGGGCGCCTATGCTGTTTACATCCTATCGGTTTATTTTATTCATACTGGTTTTATTCCTTCTTTATTATCTTGTTCCGAAACGTGTCCAATGGATGCTGCTGCTTGCGGCGAGCTATCTTTTTTACAGCTTTGCGGGTGTACAATACCTTGTCTATATCCTGGCGACTACGGTTACGACCTATCTGGTCAGCCGAAGATTGAATCTGATACAGACAGTACAGGAGCTGTATCTGAAGGAGTATAAGGCTTCCATGGACAGGGAAGAGAGGAAGGCTTACAAAGCGAGGATGAAAAAGAAGCAGAGGAAATGGATGATCCTCTGCATGATATTTAATTTTGGTATTCTTGCAGTAATCAAATATTTGGACTTTGCCATCATTAATATGAATGGACTGCTTAAGCTGTTCAATGCAAAACCGATGTCACTGATCGGATTTGTCCTTCCGTTGGGAATTTCTTTCTACACCTTTCAGACGATGGGATATCTCATCGATGTATATCGGGAGAAGTACCCTTATGAGAAAAATATAGCCAAGCTGGCATTATTTATATCCTTCTTTCCACAGCTGATTCAGGGGCCGATCAGCCGCTTTGATGATTTGAGCAAGACCTTATATTCCGGACATTCTCTGGATATGAGAAATGTGTCCTTTGGTTTACAGAGGATACTTTGGGGATATTTTAAAAAGCTGGTCATTGCGGACCGGCTGCTTATAGCGGTCAATACCATCGTCAAGAATCCGGAGCAGTATCAGGGGACTTTTGTGCTTGCTGGTATGTTTTTTTATGCAATCACACTCTATGCTGATTTTACCGGTGGAATAGATATCACAATCGGAATTGCAGAGGTCATGGGAATCCGGGTACAGGAGAACTTTCTCCGACCGTTTTTCTCGAAGTCCATCGCAGAGTACTGGCGCAGATGGCATATTTCCTTAAGCAGCTGGTTCCGGGAGTATTTGTTTTATCCGATCTCTGTCAGCAAGCCAATGCTGGATCTGTCCAGAAGCTGTAAGAAGAGAACAGGAGAATGGCTTGGCAGAAGAATATCTATCTATATTGCTTCCATCGTAGTCTGGTTCGTAACGGGCATCTGGCACGGAGCTGCCTGGAATTTTGTTGTCTGGGGATTGGGCAATTGCCTCGTGATACTGGTATCACAGGAATGTATGCCGTTATATGAGCGTTTTCATGCAAGCTTTCATGTGAAGCATACTTTTGGTTACAGGTTGTTTGAGGTGGTTCGGACCTTCTGGCTGATGAGCTTTTTACGAGCTTTTGATTGTTACCGAGATGTCGGAACAACCTTTCGGATGTACGGAACGATCCTTACAAAAAGTAATCTCGGTGAGGTGCTGAACGGAGGCTTATTACAGCTGGGCTTAAGTTCCATGGATTATCTGATACTGACCTTATCGGTCCTTATATTGCTTACAACAAGCTTGCTCGGCAGAAGGGGAAGTATCAGGGAACTGCTGGCTCAAAAGCCGTTACCGCTCAGGTATGCCTCCTGTTTCCTGCTTTTTCTGTGTATTTTGATCTTTGGGGCATATGGAGTCGGATATGATGCGAATCAGTTTATCTACAGTCAGTTCTGATATTACGATGAAAGGTATTTGTCCATGAAGAAAATCATGATCAATATAACTGCTGCAGCACTGGCGCTCCTAATACTTGCCCTGCTGCAGGAATTACTGAAGCCGAAATATATTTCCTCTATCCATGAAGGCAACCTGGTCGAAGAGTATTATAAAGACAAGAAGCTTCATGATGTGATTTTTATCGGTGATTGCGAGGTGTTCTCCAACATTTCACCGGTGACGCTGTGGGAAGAATACGGAATTACAAGTTACATCAGGGGCAGTGCCCAGCAGCTGGTCTGGCAGTCCTATTATCTGCTGGAGGATACGATAACTTATGAAAAGCCGAAGGTCGTTGTCTACAATGTACTTGCCATGAAGTACAACGAACCACAGAAGGAAGCCTATAACCGGTTGACGCTGGACGGTATGAGGTTGTCAAAAGCAAAGCTTGGGGCGATTAAGGCATCTATGACAGAGGAAGAGTCAATGATTACGTACCTATTTCCACTGCTGCGATATCATTCCAGATGGAACGAACTCACAGGCGAAGACGTTAAATATCTGTTTCATAAGGATACCCTGTCACACAACGGTTATTTGATGCGGATGGACGTAAAACCGGTCGACATGGTGCCGAAGGGAAAGAAGCTTCCAGATTATCGTTTTGGTGACAAGGCCTATGCTTACCTCGACCGAATTACGAAGCTCTGCAGGGAGAATAAGATAAAGCTTATCCTGATCAAATCCCCCAGTGTCTATCCTTACTGGTATGAGGAATGGGATAAACAAATGGTTGACTACGCAAAAGCAAATAATCTGACTTATATCAATTTCTTAAACAAAGCGGAGGAGATGGGGATTGATTACAGTCAGGATACCTTTGACGGCGGACTTCATCTTAATCTGAGCGGAGCTGAGAAGTTCACCGGGTATTTCGGCAGGATACTAAGCGACGACTTCTCGGTGCCGGATCATAGAGAAGAAAAGGCTTATAGTAAGATATGGGATAAAAAGATCGATTTTTACGAAGCGATGCGGGAGGACCAGGAAAATGAGCTTAAGAAATACGGGTACCTAAAAAGCTATGGTGCTGAGGCTCAGAAGCTGGTGAAGGAGTAAGAAAAGGTTGGATAATACACAAATTTCGAAAGGATGGTTCTATAATGAAAAGATTACTCTTACTAATGAGTATCATACTGTTGTTGACAGGCTGCGGAAAGGCTTCTGATCCGGAGAATCTGGTATCGGATAGTACTGCAAATGCGGCTACGTCAGATACAAAGAACGAAGCTACAGCGTCAGATGCGTCCGGGAAAGTCGAAGGATTTTCCTTTGATTATAACGGAACAGTAATTCCTATGAATGTGGATGCAGCACCGATTGTAAAAGCACTTGGGGAACCAACGGACTATTTTGAGGCTGCAAGCTGTGCATTTCAGGGGTTGGATAAGCAGTTTTACTATAGCGGCTTTGAACTCGGCACCTATCCTAAGGGAGAGAAAGACTTCGTATCCTATGTAAATCTTCAGGATGATACCGTAGCTACGGATCAGGGAATATACCTTGGCTCTACCCTGGAGGATCTGCTTGCCGCATACGGAAAGGATTATACACAGGAGGGAACCTCCTATGTATATAAGAAAGGTGGGACAAAGCTGGTCTTCATCGTAGAAGAGGATACCGTTATCCAGATTACCTACGGGGCGATTGTGGAGGGGTTAAATAATTAGTTGTAAAATTCTTTGAGAAAGATAAAGTAATAAATATCTGCAAAGAAGAACAGTATTCTGATCCGTTACGGGCAGGAATACTGTTCTTCTTTTATTTATTGATAAAATGTATACCGATAACAATATGTTTATTTAATCTATTCAGCTTGACCGGTTAGATATCGATAAGAAGGATGATAAAGACCCGTCGGTTCATAGAACTCATCCCCAATATAATGAAAGCCCAGACGTTCCAGGATCTTTCTGGAGTTTAAATTATTAGGGTTATGCCCGGCAAATAAGTCCGAGGCTCCCAACTGAGAGAATGCATAGTTGATTACAGCTTTCGCAGCCTCGGAGCCAAGCCCATGCCCCCAATACTTGGGTCTTAGGTGAAAGCCAATTTCATAGATTTTTTTCTCCATATCATAGCAGCGCAGTCCGCAGCAGCCGATCAGATCCCCATCCTCCAATAGAAAGATTGGCCAGTACTGTATACTGTATTGGGCTTGATTATCTATCTCACGATCAAGCCGCTGAAGGATGTCTTGTTCGGTGAATACTCCTGACGCGCAGAGAAACCTTGTTACCTGTGGGTCATTCCATAAGCTTTTTGCTAAGTCGATATCTTCTTGCTCCCATATAGAGAATCCAATCCGTTCTGTTTTCATAAAAAAATTTCTCATATTTTATATTCCTTGCCCTATTCTAGAGTTGAATTGCCTTATCTTTTATAGAAATCGTTTATGCATATATTATAACATAAGATCTTTGGACATAAATAAAAATCCTTCTTTGACTGCCAATTCTTTATTCTTTCGCCATCGAATAGAATACAGTGCACATGAAGATAATGATAAAGCAGTTGTAATTCGAAAGGAATTCGGGTCTGTAACATTGCATGGATAATCGGAGGTGAAATTATGAAGATCGGTAATAATATTGCGCCTCATGAGGCATTGGAGCTGCACGAGCTTGTAACCTTTAAAAATGTCTGCGCCACAAAATCTGCGACAATGTCAGCTTTGGTCAAGGATGATGAACTGAAGGGCATCCTGCAGCAGGATTTTACTA
>JAEZLY010000319.1 GCA_023414985.1 Bacillota bacterium
CGTGCGCGTTCGCATATTTGCAAGCAAGCCTGCATATGTTCACTTTGCTTACGCGTATAATGCACTCTTTGGGAGACGCGCTGCTGAATTTGTGTGTGACAAGCGAACATTCTTTCATGTACGATTGTCGCATACAAAGCAGTAGTGTGTCTCTCAACGAGTGTGTGAGGGAAGCTAGCCCTTTCTCTTTCGTGGCACGATCATTCTTTTTGCAACAGCCTCAAAGGTTTTTACTAAAAAAAGCAATCGGTATTAATATGATATCTTCCGTTCTTCTCATCTGCACCAAGACCGCTTGCAATTAACAAAAACAGCGGGAAGGTTTGTATCCACAGCAGCGTAAGATCCGTGGTTCCGTGAACCAAAGCGGCTGCGGTTACTGCAAGGATTAAACCTGTTATAACAATATTCTTGTCTTCAAAACGGCTTTTTAATAAGGTGAGATAATATCTTCCCAGGAACAATAAAAACAGTACTGTTCCCACAATTCCGAAGTTCAGCAGCATATCAAGATAGATGCTGTGAGAATGAGGAATCAGATTACCATGGTAAGCGGCATGGTAGACATAGGAAAAGGACATAAACCCATGTCCGAACCAGGGAGACTCCTTAATCTGACGAACAGCCAGCTCCCATATCTGCAGCCGGATGTTCAAGGTATCATCCGCATCCGATAATCGGGGAATTAGATTAAGATTCAACAGAAAGATACAGGCAGCTCCTGCAGCAGCAGCCGTCAACCATACAGCAAGCAGCCGGAATTTCTTGAATACGATCAATAGAACTGTTACTCCTACAAAAACCTCAATCCATACAAACATACTTTTACACAGATACATACTGATCACATTGGCAGTACCCACGACTGTATAAAACAATTTGCTTTCCTGTCCTGTCAGAAGCTTATACGCACAAATAATCAAAATCATTCCGGTCATAGTTCCGAAGTAGTTTGGATGGGAGAATACTGAGGCAATCCTATGACTATGCCTTCCATCCAGGATTAAATTCAATATAAATTCTATTAATGCATAACCCGTACTGGTCAGGCTTAAGGCACAGACCATATGCAGCGTTCTCTCATAGAGTTCTCTGGTCATGACACTACGCATAAATAATCCGATTACCGATGCCATAATGATTCCGACACCTACAAAAAGCCCCATCCAGTTATGATAGATTACGGGTAGGATCAGGATGTACCCAAAGAAAATTTTAAGCAGGAAGGAACCCTCATGTACAAAGATAAGCTGTCTGGTGTATTTATTCGCTATGATATATACTGCCAGGAACGTCAGAACAATTGCAGTCAGAACATAAGGCAGAAATACGGAAACTGCTGCAAATGTTACGATGTTCGTATAAGTAAGTGACAGATCTATCCGTCGTTTTAGTGCTATATTATCGATTTTAGTCGCCCTCTTTCCCATTGTGTCAATTCTCAAGTCATATTCCGTCAAGCATGGTGTTACTTTACTTTTAGTATGTAGCAATTTATGACTCCCCTATGTACAAGGATGTATTTTAGCACATAATAACAAACGAGGCAAGTTTTTTTATGAAAAAGCTCAATTTTAATATACAAAATCACCAACAAAAATAAAAATGTCGGTTGTCCCTCAAAGACAACCGGCATTGGGTCAAGAAATATTACTGCGTCATAATCTCTCATTTCTTGCTATTATTTGATATTTTATGATATTTCATATATCTTATTATGAATGATCGGAATCAATCCTGCCTCCAGGGGTCTGCTGAAATAAAAGCCCTGGATATAATCACAGTTTGCACTTTTCAGACGGTTTACCTGTTCCAGCAGCTCAATCCCTTCCGCAACTACCGTCAACCCAAGGCTATGTACGAGAGAAATCAGACTATCCATAACCTTTGCATTTTCATGCTCCAGAAACTTTAAGCTTAAGGATCGGTCGAGCTTGACCACATCAATCGGCAGTAAGGTCAGATAATTCAGAGAGCTATACCCCGTACCGAAATCATCAATGGATATTTTGATACCCAATTCCTTTAGCCGTCTTAAAAAGGATAAAGCAGCCTGCTGATTCTCCAGCATAGCATTTTCGGTTATCTCAATTTCGATCAATTCCGGAGCAACCTCATTCTGTTCCAACAGCTCACTCAGATAATCAACATAATCCCGGTCATGCAATTGGTGTGTAGAGAAATTGATCGATACCGGCTTTACTTCAATCCCTTCTTTTCTCCACTGTGCAAGCTGCCGGATCACCATTCCGGTGACGATTCTGCCTATCTTTGCAATCGTTCCGTTCTTCTCTGCAATACCGATGAAAACTCCCGGAGAGATATTATGCTCCTTTAGACGCAACAGTGCCTCGTATGCATGGATCTTCCCATTCAGAAGGTCAACCCTTGGCTGATAGACGACCGTAAAGCCGTCATTCTCTATGGCATCTGTCAAAACAAGCTCGATATTAGCTCTATTCCTTTGTTCCGCCATCATGGCAGAATCATAAAGCTGATATCCGTTCTTTCCGGAATCCTTGACGGAATACATCGCCAGATCTGCGTTGGCCACCAGCTGATTAACATCTCGGCTGTCCAGCGGCAGGAGGGAAACTCCCATACTAAAGCGTATGACCATGTCGATCTGATCCACCTGCAGCTTTTCATCGAAAATATGGCAGATATCCTTCAGCGTCTGTTCAAGTCCCGGGTAATTCTCCTCACATTGCAGATAAAGCAGGAATTCATCACCGCCAAAACGGGAAATGAACAGATTACTGTCTGCCATCTCCTTAAGTCTTTTTGCGATTCCCTCAAGTACCCGATCTCCGAATACATGGCCCTGCGTATCGTTAATTCCCTTAAAATCATCAATATCCAATAAAATGACAGCACCCGTATTGCCTTCCGTCACCTTTTCCGCCAAAAAATCCATAAAGCTTCGTCGATTGGGAAGACCTGTCAGCGGATCATGATAAGCCAGATAATTGATATATTCCTTTTGCTGATCAATCTCTTCCAGCTGAGCCATCAGTTCTTCTTCCGAAGAAACCAGCTGTTCATTTTTCGTCTGCAATTCCTTATGCTGCAGACGAAGCTCATCAAAGGAGGAATAAATCTTAGCAATCAGCGTATTCATGGAGCTTACTACATGGGTAAACGGATTATCCGATGAGACCTGGACTTTCAGCTTCGTATTCTGTCGGATATCTAAATTCCTGATTTCTTCATCTATAGTATTTACCTGCGTCATCAGTTCATGATAGTTCGAATGCATCTTCACCAGTGAACTCGATACATGACCGATTTCATCGCCCCTTCCTGCATATATCTGAAGCTTGCTGTCATCCTCCGGATTGAATTCAAAATCCGTCATATGGTTGATTACCGAGGCGAGCTTTAGAATAGGATCTGTGATATATTTTGACATATGATACAGCAGGAGAAGGATAACCATTAAGGTTACCGTAAAGATTGTGAGCAGGATTAATGTAACAACCTGCGCTTTCTCCAGAATTTCGCTCTTCTTTATCATTGATACAATATGAAGACCGCTTCCTTCGGAGGTAATCTGATTGACTAGATATACCTCTCCTGCTATTGTTGTCTCAAAGTTGGCCTCCTGTTCTGTCTCCAATTGCTTAAAACCGGGAAGTCCGGTCTCTGTAGGAGTCTCCAGAATCCAATCTGCATTTCTCGGACTGACCATAATCTTATGTCCGGGGCTTAGCACCAGAAGGTAGCCGGACTTTCCTATGGAAACCCGATTTAAAGACGCTGTAATCTCTGCAAGCTTAACCGAGATGCCTGCCACACCGATGACCTGCCCCTGCTTCTTTACCTGCTTCGTAAAGCTAATCACAAGATCCTTTGTGATATTAGTCTCATAAGGTTCAGATATCATTACCTTATCCTGATGAACCGTATTCTGATACCAGGGTCGAAGTCTGGGATCATAGCTTTTCGTGGCATGAAAAGCAGGATATTCCATATATCCTCCATCCTCGGTTCCCAGGAACAGAAAGTTCATTGTAAGGTGACTCTCCTTTAAGGTACAAAAAATCTCAGCAATTGACTTCTCAACGTTACCCGGTGCCACTTGCCCCATATCTTCTCGATAATCCGTGTAATTCATAAGATTATCCCCGGAATTTTGTATCATTTCCAAAGAAGCGATCAGATTAACCTCTTCCTCCACATCGGAAACCAGGGACCGCTCAATGAGCTCCTGTGCCTGCAGCAGGGATTGCCTGGATCGCTCAAGACTATCCTCATACGTCCATCTTTTTAAAAAGGAATTCATATAGAAGCCGCCAAGAATATATGGTACAAGACAACCAATCACGATTGCCAGAATTAGTTTTTTTCTGACAGAATTCTTTATCCTCACCCAGTATCCCCCCGCCATGGCTTATTCTTTCTTATTGTAAATATTTTACCACAGTTGTACAAAAAAGGAAATCATCAGGTCATAATTCATTGAATTTCGTCATATTTTACCTTATTCCAACTACATCTCGAGAAAATATTGGTGTACACTCAAATCTTCCGTTAATTCCGGATGAAAGGAGGTGACAAGCATATTGCGCTGTTTTGCAGCGACCACACGGTTTTCTACTGTAGCCAGTATCTCCACTCCTTCTTCTGCCCTTACTTCTTCAATATACGGTGCCCTGATAAAGGTCATTGGAATCCTGCCCAGCCCGCGAAAATTTTCGTATGTCTGAAAACTTCCCAACTGTCTTCCATACCCATTGCGTCTTACTCTGATATCCATGGTTTCCAGATATCTGCTGCTATCATTGGATAATTCCTTAGCCAACAAAATCATACCGGCGCAGGTGCCGAAAACCGGTATCCCATCTTCTATCATCCTTTTCAGTACCGACAGTATTCCAAGCTCATTCAGAAGCTTACCGATGACCGTACTCTCACCGCCGGGAAGAATGATTCCATCATAATTACCCTGCAGCAGATCCATCTTTTGACGGATTTCAATCCCTTTGGCACCCAGCTGTTCGACGGCCCTTTGATGCTCACAAAAAGCACCCTGTAATGCCAGTATTCCGATTCTTTTCATACTCTCTCCATTCTTTCAGGACTTTATTTTTCCGGATCCCTTCACTCCGGTTAATTCCCTCTTTGTGCCATCAATAGCTCTATCTCCTGCTCATTGATTCCTACCATTGCTTCCCCCAGGTCTTCCGATAATTCTGCAAGCAGCCTTGGATCGTTATAATTTGTTACTGCCTGGACAATGGCTCTCGCTCTTTTGGCCGGATTTCCTGATTTGAAGATCCCTGAGCCTACAAATACTCCCTCTGCTCCCAGCTGCATCAAAAGTGCTGCATCTGCCGGAGTTGCAACACCTCCTGCAGCAAAATTCACGACGGGAAGCCTACCGGATTGATGCACGGAACATACCAGTTC
>JAEZLY010000008.1 GCA_023414985.1 Bacillota bacterium
TGCTACTACTGTTATATCCGCAGGCTGTGCCATCAGAGTTACCTCCTGAGAGACAGTACTCCCACTGGTCTTTAAATATATCTTAACCTCTTTCGCCTGTAGAATCGAGGATATATCAACAACATAGCCGGAGTCCTCAAGACTTTCCCAAGTCTTTTCTTTATCCGTACTCATATAGACTCTTCCGGTTGAAGAATGTGCATCCAAGGTCAATGTCTCATAATTAACTGTATATAGTACCGAAGCGCTGGCAGCCCCCGGTGCCTTCAACATCATAAAAGCAAAAGCCAATACAAACATGGGTATTACATATTTAAAAATCTTGATAAATCTTCCGTCTTCCTTGACAGTCTGTTCCTTTTTCATATTGTTTACCCCTTCCTGATCTGTTATCAATATAAGCATAATACCACTAATTACCTAGTGTTATTATAGTATTTATCGTCACAGATCGCAAGGGACTAAAGTCTTATGCCATGAAAGTTAAGGAAAATGTAATAAATTAGTATTTATATAAAACAAAATGTACCTTCCCGGATCCGTCGTAAACCCTGAAAGGTACATTGTTATTGAAAGCTATGATACCAAAATTCTTAATGAACAACCTTTTCGATCTCCGAGAGCTCCGCTTCAGGAAACTGTTCCTTTACCCGCAGGATGATCTTCTGTTTTGCCTCCTTAGGGCTGACATGATAGGCAGAACGGACATACTCCTCACCGAAAAGCTTCTCGCTGGTACAATAATTTGCTACCGGCCATCCGTATTCCTCATTCTTTTTATTACTCCTGCGTCGGAAGCTTTGAACTGTAAGATAGGTCTGCATCTGCAGTTGGGACAATACGCCTTCGAAGCCCTTCTCTCCGCCTTTGCCGAAGCCTGCTGTTGCTTTCAGCTCATTGGACGGGAGCCCCTCAGAGAGGTTCATGACGTCCATGATCTTCTTTGCCCGATAGCTCGCCAGTCCATCCTCATATCTGCTGTCGAAATCATACCCGTCTCTTCGATAGGTTGCGAACATCGGATACCATTCCCTCGAGATGAAACCGGCTCTACCGCCGAACAGCTTGCCATAGGCGATCCGTCCCTCTCCGGCAATGATCTCCCTCCAATCCCAGGGGTCTTCCTGCGAACCACTCCACCAACCGTTTATGGCTGACCGCTCTTCTACGGAAAAACCGGGAACGGTATTCTTAAACAACGGAAGGAAGCCGACTCTGTCAATGAATTCTGATAACTCATCACTTGTCTTAAGTCTGTTGGGATCATTCCGATCCAACCCTTCCGGTATCCACTTACCATCAATCGTTAACATCTGTCTCCTCCATCCGTATCCTTAATCCACTCTGTATTCCGACTCTTCCGCTCAGAACCACAGAAGGGTTATTTTATCAGTCCGCCGTGGAAATAGCATTCATATACCTTTCTATTGAGTAAAAACATCTCTTCATACCCCTGAAACCATTCCACGTCACCGTTTACAATACAATGATAAGAATAATCACCGCTCTTATATACCAAGGGACCACGGAACGGGTATTCCTCCGGCACCTGATTCAAAGCTTCCTTCAGAAAATTCCCGGAGAAGCCTTCTCCGATATTCTGACCGCAGTAATTCATGGACCAGACAGGGCTTTCGCTCAAATAGAGCACCTCTTCCCCAATGAATTTTTCTCCACCGAAGTAGGAGTCCAGGTACGTGTATTCGCCTTCACTGTATCGGTAATCCAGGGACTCAGGTCTGGACGAGTCCACCTTATTCCCTTCTCCTGCATAGCATTCTTTCTTAGCCTTGCACAGAAAAGCAATCATTGATTCCGTTATACCCTTCTTATTACCCGGACGGTAGGAGCTGCATTGTCTTTCCTCGACCCGAAGCAGGCTGTCAATGCTGATCTGAAATAAATTACAGATCGCAATCAACTTATCCACTTCCGGATAGCTGGCACCGGACTCCCATTTCGCTACTGCCTGTCTGGATACGCCCAAGGCTTCTGCTAACTCCTCCTGGGACAACCCCTTTTCTTTTCTGATCTGAACGATCTTATCCTCGAATTTCATAATTGAAATCTCCTCCCTTACGGCAAGATATTCCCCGCTGCTTTGTAAAGCTCGTACCATTCTTCCCTGGTCAAGGGCAGGTTAGAACCCTTACAGGCTTCCTTTAAGCGTGTTACGTTGGTCGTACCGAGAATGACCTGAATTTTGGCAGGATGTCTGGTAATCCAGCCCACTGCCACAGCGGTATCGGTTACACCGTATTTCAATGCAATTCGATGAATTACCTCATTCAGCTTAGCATACTGCTCCGTATCCCCCAGGAATGGCCCTTCGAAGAAGCCCTTCTGGAACGGAGACCAGGCCTGGATCGTAATACCGTTCAGACGGCAATATTCCAGTACACTGCCCTCATAATTCACGCTTTGCGGTGTATGCATATTCACGGTCAAGCCGCTGTCTATCATCGGAGTATGTGCCAGACTGAACTGCAGCTGGTTAAATACCAGATGTTCGGAGAAATACTTCTGAAGCAGCTCGATCTGCATCGGATTAAAGTTCGATACACCGAACTGTCTTACCTTTCCCTGGTTCATTAAGATCTGGAATGCTTCCGCCACTTCCTCCGGTTCCATTAGTGTATCAGGTCTGTGGAGCAATAGGAAATCAAGATACTCTGTCTGCAGTCTCTTCAGAATACTATCCACACTGTTCAGAATATGTTCTCTGGAGAAATCGAAGAAGCCTTTACGGATACCGCATTTACTTTGAAGAACAATCTTTTCTCTAAGAGTGGAATTCATCTGAACAGATTTTGCAAAATGACTTTCACACTCTCCTCCTCCATAGATATCTGCATGATCAAAGAAATTGATTCCTTCCTCTAACGCTGTATGAAATAGTACATTTAATTCCTTCTCTGACAGGTTGTTGATTCTCATGCAGCCCATAATGATATTGGAAACCTTTTGGTCCGTATATTCAGGTGTAATATATTTCATAATGAATCACCGCAGCAGACACTCGTCTGCTTTCTCCTTTCTTAATCCGGTTATACTCCTTTAGTTTAATTCATCCAGTGTCTTATCATATGCCGGTAGAAATTCCTTCATGAAGAGATCCACTTCCTGAAGCTTCATCGAAATCAATATTTCACGAAGTGACTTTTCCGCACTGAGAAACTCTGTGTTGCCGGCCTTACGCTCTTCAATGCATTTGATTAAGGCTGAGAGCTTATCTGCCGCCTTCACCAGCTTCCATAAGGTTTCCTCCCCCTGTTGCGGGAAAAAAATCCCCTCGTAGCTTCTCCTGATATCCTCCGGAAGCATCAGGAGAAGCCGCTCTGCGGCTGCATGCTCAACAGCTTTGAAGGCTCCCTGGATATTTTCATTAAAATATTTGATCGGTGTTGGCATATCGCCGGTGATAATCTCTGTCGCATCATGATAAATACCGATCAGTGCTGCCTTCTCCGCATTTAAACTTCCGCCCAGGCGCTCATTCCTGATGATAGCCAGAGAATGTGCCAGAATACTCACCTCCAGCGAATGTTCACTGATATTCTCAGAGATTGAGTTCCTCATCAATGCCCAGCGTTCGATATATTTCATCCTGGACATCATGGCATAGAAGCTGTTCTCCATCTGAACTCCTCCATTCAAGTACCCACGGCTTTCTGTAAGCCGAAGGCTTATCCTCTGTTCCGGACAGTAACAGCAATTCCTGTTCCGCTTCTCTGTCCATGTTTCTTATTATACTTATTTTTTCATTTTTTGTAATTCTTCATTTCCCCTGATTTTTCTCTTTTCCTATTTCTTCTCTTTTCCCTGTTTCTTTTCCTTAACCGGCTTCTCTTCTTTCCCCAGCTCCAAGTACTTCTTGACATACTGGCCTGTATAGGACTTGGGATTCTTGACGATTTCTTCCGGTGTACCCTTGGCTATTACAGTACCGCCCTTGTCACCGCCCTCCGGACCGATATCGATGATATAATCCGCAGTCTTGATCACGTCCAGATTATGTTCAATGACTAACACCGTATTACCGGAGTCCGAGAATCTCTTCAGGATTTCAATCAGCTTATGAACATCCGCAAAATGAAGTCCAGTTGTGGGCTCATCCAGAATATAGATGGTCTTGCCGGTGCTTCTCTTACTGAGCTCTGTCGCCAGCTTAATTCTCTGCGCCTCACCGCCGGAAAGGGAGGTGGAAGGATGTCCGAGTCTTAAATAGGATAAACCAACATCATTCAGCGTCTCTATCTTTCTACGGATCGAAGGTACATTCTCGAAGAAATGAACCGCTTCATCAATGGTCATATCCAGGACCTCATAGATGTTTTTGCCTTTGTAACGAACCTCGAGAGTCTCTCGGTTGTAACGCTTCCCGCCGCAGACCTCACAGGGTACATAGATATCCGGCAGGAAGTTCATCTCTATCTTAAGAATTCCGTCACCGCTGCAGGCTTCACAGCGTCCGCCCTTCACATTGAAGCTGAACCTTCCCTTGGAATACCCTCTCATCTTAGCATCCTGAGTAGCTGCGAACAGATCCCTGATCTGATCGAAGACTCCGGTATAGGTAGCCGGATTGGACCTGGGTGTTCTGCCGATCGGGGACTGGTCAATATCAATCACCTTATCCAGCTGCTCGATACCGATCATTTTCTCATGCTTTCCGGGAATCGTACGGGCACGGTTTAAATCTCTCGCCAGCCTCTTATATAAAATCTCTGTCACCAGAGAGCTCTTACCTGAACCGGAAACACCGGTTACACAGGTCATCACTCCCAGAGGGATGTCTACGTTAATGTTCTTTAGATTATTCTCGGACGCACCGACTACAGAAAGATAGCCGGTAGGTTTTCTTCTCTTCTTCGGAACCGGTATGACCAGCCTGCCGCTCAGATACGCACCTGTGATTGATTCCTCAACCTTCATGATATCCTCTGCCGTACCCTCTGCCACAACTCTTCCACCGTGTTCTCCTGCACCTGGGCCGATATCCACGATATAATCAGCTGCAAACATGGTATCCTCATCATGCTCTACCACGATTAAGGTATTCCCCAGATCCTTCAGATTCTTGAGTGTCTTCAGCAGCTTGTCATTGTCTCTCTGGTGAAGGCCGATACTGGGCTCGTCCAGAATATAAGCGACTCCGACCAGTCCCGAACCAATCTGGGTGGCCAGACGGATACGCTGAGATTCTCCTCCGGACAGACTTCCGGTAGCTCGTGCCAGGGTCAGATATTCCAAACCGACATCCAGCAGGAAGTTAATCCGGGCTCTGATTTCTTTCAGGACCAGTTCTCCGATTTTCAGTTGCATCGAAGTCAGTTGAAGATCCCTCATAAAAGCAGCTAACTCACGAATCGAGTAATCGGTGACCTCAGAAATATTCTTATCTCCGACGGTGACTGCCAAAGCTTCCCTCTTCAATCTCTTTCCGTTACATTCGCTGCAGGGAGTGGTCAGCATAAAGCTCTCGTAATCCTGCTTCGCAGATTCGGAGCCGGTTTCTCTGTAACGTCGCTCCACATTTCTGATCAGACCTTCAAACACCACGTCATATACTCCGACACCCCGCTGTCCGCGATAATGTACTTTCACAGACTTTCCATCGGTACCGTAGATAAACATATGGCGTACTTCCTCAGATAATTTCTCGTAGGGGGTATCTAAGTCAAAGTGATATTCCTTTGCGAGTGCTTCCATGATACATCTGGAATAGCTGCCCTTATCCGTCACGGACTGCCATCCGGGCGCTGTTACGGCACCATCGATAATGCTCTTACTGGGGTCTCCGATCAGAAGCTCCTCTGAGAATTCCATCTTTACACCGATACCATGGCATTCCGGACAGGCACCGAAGGGATTATTGAAGGAGAAGATTCTTGGTTCAATCTCGTCAATGCTGATTCCGCAGTCAGGGCATGCAAAATTCTGGCTGAAGGTAAGCTGTTCCCCATCGATGATATCGACATACAAGAGTCCCTCCGCCAGCTTGAGTACATTTTCTATGGAATCGGTAAGTCTCTTCTCAATTCCTTCCTTTACTACAAGGCGATCTACAATGATTTCTATGTTATGCTTATTATTCTTCTCGAGCTTGATCTCTTCCGTCAATTCATATAGATTGCCGTCAACCTTGACTCTGACATAGCCGCTTCTCTTCGCTTGTTCGAACAGCTTCACATGCTCACCCTTACGTCCGCGGACGACCGGTGCCAAGAGCTGTATCTTGGTTCCCTGCGGCAGGCTCATAACCTCGTCCACCATCTGATCGACGGTCTGTTTCTTAATCTCCTTACCACACTGCGGGCAGTGAGGGATACCAATTCTGGCATAAAGCAAACGGAAGTAATCATAAATCTCCGTAACCGTTCCTACAGTGGACCTGGGATTCCGATTCGTAGACTTCTGATCTATGGAAATCGCAGGTGGAAGACCCTCGATGCTTTCCACATTCGGTTTTTCCATCTGACCGAGGAACTGCCTGGCATAGGAGGAAAGTGATTCCATATACCTTCTTTGTCCCTCCGCATAAATCGTATCGAAGGCCAGAGAGGATTTGCCGGAACCGCTTAGTCCGGTTAATACTACGAACTGGTCTCTGGGGATATCGACATTCAGATCCTTCAGATTATTTTCCCTTGCGCCTCTGATTTTAATGTAATTCTTCTTCTCAGACATAGCTTCTCCTATATAGTTGACTCATGTATTTTTATGATAGGGGGTCTCTAATCAGAGGCCCCCATACTTGCTCCTATTAACCTTACTTACCCTTACTTACCCTTACTTACTCCAACTTATCCTTACTTTACCAGCTCCAGAAGCTGCTTCTTTAATTCCACCATCTTATCACGCAGCTGGGCCGCCAGCTCGAAGTTCAACTCTGCAGCAGCAGTGTGCATCTGCTTGGTCACTGTCTTGATCAGCTCCTCCAGCTCCTGGCGGGACATGGATTCCATATCCTTCTCCATATCGTTAATATTCTTCTCTGCCTTCTTCGAGATACTGATCAGATCACGGACCTTCTTCTTGATGGTCGTCGGTGTGATACCGTTGGCTTCATTGTACTCCTGCTGTATCTTTCTTCTGCGGTTGGTCTCTGAAATGGCTTTCTGCATCGAATCCGTCATATGATCGGCATACATGATGACATGGCCCTCTGCATTTCTGGCTGCTCGTCCGATGGTCTGGATTAAGGAGGTCTCTGAACGAAGGAAGCCTTCCTTATCTGCATCCAGGATAGCTACCAGTCCAATCTCCGGGATATCCAATCCCTCCCTGAGCAGATTGATACCGACAAGAACATCGAATACATCCATACGCATATCCCGGATAATTTCCGCACGCTCCAGTGTCTCGATATCGGAATGCAGATATTTGACCCGGATACCGACCTCTCTTAAGTAGGTGGTCAGATCCTCTGCCATCTTCTTGGTCAGCGTAGTCACCAGAACCTTATTCTTTCTGGATATCTCTTTCCTAATCTCACCAAGCAGATCGTCGATCTGACCTGTCACCGGTCGAACATCCACTTCCGGATCCAGAAGTCCGGTCGGACGAATGACCTGTTCCACACGAAGCAGCTCGTGTTCACTCTCATAGACCGAAGGTGTCGCCGAAACGAACATGATCTGGCTGATCTTGCTCTCAAACTCTTCAAAGTTCAGAGGCCTGTTATCGAGGGCGGAAGGTAGGCGGAAACCGAAATCTACCAATGTGGTCTTTCGGGACCGGTCTCCCGCATACATACCCCTGATCTGAGGTAACGTAATGTGGGACTCATCAATGATGATCATAAAATCCTCAGGGAAGTAGTCCATCAGTGTATGGGGCGGACATCCCGGTTCCAGACCGGTCAGATGTCTCGAATAGTTCTCTATTCCGGAGCAGAAGCCTGTCTCCCTCATCATCTCGATATCAAAATTCGTTCTTTCCGAGATTCTCTGGGCTTCGAGAAGCTTGTCCTCGCTTTTGAAATATTTGACTCTCTCAATCATTTCTTCTTCGATATTCTGGATTGCTCTCTCCATCTTGTCGGGAGCAACCACATAGTGGGAAGCCGGGAAGATTGCGATATGCTCGATGCTGTCCTTGATCTCACCTGTCAGGGTATCGATCTCAAGGATCCGCTCTACCTCGTCACCAAAGAACTCGACACGGATTGCCAGCTCACCGGAATAAGCGGGAAATATCTCTACCACATCTCCACGCACCCGGAAGGTACCGCGCTTAAAATCCATATCATTGCGGTCATACTGAATCTCGATCAGCTTCTTCAGCACCTCATCGCGATCCTTCACCATTCCCGGTCGAAGGGAAATCACCATGTTCTGATAATCGATGGGACTACCCAGACCGTAGATGCAGGAAACACTGGCTACAATAATGACATCCTTCCGTTCGGACAATGCAGCGGTTGCTGAATGTCTCAGTTTATCAATCTCGTCGTTGATGGAGGAATCCTTCTCTATATAAGTATCCGTAGACGGTACATAAGCCTCCGGCTGATAATAATCATAATAGCTGACAAAGTATTCTACAGCATTCTCCGGAAAGAACTCCTTGAATTCACCGTACAGCTGCGCTGCCAGGGTCTTGTTATGGGCGATGATCAAGGTCGGTTTCTGAATCTGCTGTATTACATTCGCCATCGTGAAGGTCTTACCGGAGCCGGTAACACCGAGCAGTGTCTCACACTGGTTACCGCTTCGAAAACCTTCCACAAGTGTCTTAATTGCCTCCGGCTGATCGCCGGTAGGTGAGTATTCCGATGATAATTTAAACTCCATACAAGCACACCTCCTGGCTGCTCATTAATGCTGGCATATTATTCCTGCCCTGTTCTGTAACGAAAGTTATTATAACATAGCAGGGATGTAAAATCAATACATTTTCGAATGTTTGTTCTATTTTTGGATGTCATTTTCACCATGGCAGACTCTGTCACAAAGATTACTGAAAGCTTCTGCAAACCTATCGTTATCGGCAGCCGTACGCTTTTTCGCATGCCCGCCCAGGTGGGCACGCCCTCCCTGTCTGGTACCTGCCCTGCGGTATTGCTTGGCGATATCCCGCTCCAGAAGCAGGGTATCAATATTGCTGTCATTGTACAGCTTCCCGCCCGGATGAATCGCATAAGCTCCTCTTCCCAAAGCCATTGCTGCAACCCCATAGTCCTGGGATACGACGATATCCCCCTTCTCAGTTCGGTTCATCAGGGCAAAGTCTACAGCATCCGGTGCCTTGCTTACAAGAATAATCTCGCTGTAATCTGAATACAGGATGTGGCTGGTATCGATAAACATCATGACCGGAAGATGATATTCCTTTGCAATTCTTTCAATGATTTCCTTGACCGGGCATGCATCCGCATCTACTAATATCTTCATCGTTATTCTCCTATCAGCTTCACATGATAAATCTCCGTATAGGTCAGCTTCCCCTCAACTCGCTCCGACTTCATCAGACTGAGCCTTGTAGCGGCCATCTCCATCGGAGGTATCGCAGCTTCAAAGCTCCTGCTGTCAAAATCACGAGCAACCCTGACCCGTCTTCCCAGAGTCAGGTGCGGTTTGTACTCCTTGTCGTCAATATCGAAGAACCCTTCCTCCTTCAGTTCCTTCACCAATTCCTTCTGAATTCTCCAGAGGCCCTGCTCCCGGTTAACACCAATCCAGTAGATATCTCCCTCTCTGCGGGGAAATTTACCGAAGCCGCGCAGGGTCAAGTTGATACTTTCCGCACCTGCTTTGTCAACAGCACGATGCATGGCGGCCTTTACCTCCTCCAGCCGTTTGGTTTCCCCGATAAAATTCACTGTCAGGTGAAGATTATCCTTATCGGTAAAGCTCCCTCCCCCGACCTCAGCCTTTAGTCGAAGCACCACATCATATAAGGATGCTTTAATCGATTCATTGAATAAGATCGCTGTAAATAACCTCATATTCTCTCCATTTCTGCACCGTCAAACGGTGCATATAAGCTTTGAACAGATATCCATACTCTCATCTTTTACGTATGATTATATCCCAAAGTATTGCCGTTGAAAAGCAAACCGCAGTTCTTTTTCTTTGCATAAAGTAATATAATACATTGTAATATTACGCTCAAACCGATATAATAAACATATAAGATAACTTTCTTGCAGGTACGTAGTCAGTGCCGTAACATCCGGCTTGCGCTTAACTGAATAAAATCAGTGTGGGCTGATGCAACCTCAACACGAACTTTTAAGAAAGGATATTCCTTCTATGAAAAGAAAAACCAGACAGATGTTGAGCCGTATCGGCGGTGTGATCCTTCTGGCAGTGCTCTTCATCATTGTTTATCGTTATATCTCCATGCAGGAGGAGGTTCATACCAATACGGTCAATCAGGCCGGAAGCATGGAGGTTCATTTCATTGATGTCGGACAGGGCGACGCTATTCTGGTCGAGGCCGACAACTCTGCCATGCTGATTGATGCCGGAGACAGCTATAAAAGCTCCGTCGTTGCCAATTATCTGGACTCCCAGAATATCACCAAGCTTGATTATATCATCGGAACACATCCGCACAACGACCACATTGG
>JAEZLY010000050.1 GCA_023414985.1 Bacillota bacterium
CTATCCGGATTATCCAGCGGAAGCATCCCTGAAATCAGCTTGAATAGTGTGGTCTTTCCGCAGCCGTTTCGTCCGACAACTGCTATTTTCTCCGTATTTCTTATTTCAAAATTGATATGATCTAATATAGTATCTGCCGCATATTTTACAAGTCCGTTATTAATCTGATAATTCATATTTTCCTCCATTCCATTACACCTCGGTAAATCGTCTATAAATAACGAAAAACTGCCGGATCAGGCTACATGGCTGCAAACCTGTCCGACAGTCTTATGGTATAAAAAGACATAAGTTATTGATCTAATGAAACAGTCCGTTTCACTGCAGACAGGCAATGCTGCTGCAGTCATAATAATCCTTGATCCCTGCTTCTTAACCTAGGATGCCAAAATGAGGTACGCAAAATAATCCTCCTGAACTCCTCAAGAGAATGATAGAACGTCATTCGGCATCAGCTATTTTAAGAATTGAAACCTCCGTGCAAAGCATAGCCGACATTGTTTAATTGTGGTCTTCGCGCGGAGATAAGCTTCACTGCTATAATCTTCGTAATAGGGTTCACAGGACTGTTCCTTTCTGATTAGTTTTTGTTTATTATATCATATATTCCAATAAATGCAAGTTGACTCTCCTGATCTTTACTCCAATGGTCTTAATAATGGGAACATAATCAGATTCTTGATATTGTCCTGTCCGGTGAGTACCTGCAGCACTCTGTCTATCCCCATTCCCCAGCCTGAAATCGGGGGCATTCCGTATTCCATTGCAGTGATATAATCCTCATCCATGACCATAGCCTCCTCATCACCGTCGGCCTTTAGACTTGCTTGTTCGATTAATCTTCTCTTTTGATCGATTGGGTCAACCAGCTCCGAATAGGCATTGATGATCTCCGCACCATTGATAATCAACTGAAAACGATCAACGACCTCAGGATTATCCTCATTTGCACGCGCCAGCGGAGATAAGGAGGTTGGATGCTCTATCAGAAAGGTCGGTTCTATGATTGCAGGTCGGCTAACCTTCTTGTAGAGCAGGTCGATCAGATTACCTCTCCCAAGCTTATGAAGGTCGGTCTCGGACTCCAATTGAATTCCCAGTTGCTCTATTCTGGTAAGAAGCTTTCCAGCGGTATCATATTGATTGATATCAATGCCGCAATCCCGTTCAATCAACTCCCTGAAGGTAACAATCGGCCAGGCTCCGGAGAAGTTAATTACCCTATCCCCGATTGTAATCTGCGGCTTACCAAAAAGCTTCGTAATAACACAGGTCAGCATCTCCTGCAAGAAAATCATATTATCGCGATAATTATAATAAGCACAGTAACCCTCCAGCATCGTAAAATCCTGCAAATGGCTGGCATCTATCCCTTCATTCCGGAAGCATCTGGCGAATTCAAATACCTTGGTAAAGCCCCCGACAATTGCTCTCTTAAGATATGTTTCGGGTGCTATCCGTAAGTATACATTCATATCCAAGGCATTATGGTGGGATATAAATGGTCTTGCCAGTGCCCCTGACGGATGATCAATCAAGACAGGCGTCTCGATTTCCATATATTCATGATCCTCCAAGAATCTTCTGATTTCCTTCATAAAGTTAACCTTAAGCAGAAAGCGTTCTCTCGTTTCTTGGTTCATGATCAGATCCAGATATCTCTGACGATAGCAGCTGTCAATATTCGTTATCCCGTGAAATTTCTCCGGAAGTGACCGTAATGCTTTCCCTAGGAAAAAAATCTTCTGTGCCCGTAACGTCTTCTCTCCGGTCTGGGTCGTGAAGATATCCCCTTCGGCTCCGAAGAAATCTCCGATATCAAAGCTTCTTTTAAAAAATTCATATTCCTCGTCCCCCACAACATCCTTTTTTACGGCAATCTGTACCTTCCCGTTCACATCAGAAATCGTTAGGAACGATAGCTTTCCCATCTTACGCATCAGTACAATCCGCCCGGCGGTCCTGACTCCTGCTGTACCGTCTTCTAATTCCGTTACCTCCCTTATCTCATGTGTTTTTTCAAAACGTTCCGGATAAGGATTGGTATGCTCCCTTACCAACTCCAGCTTGTTCATTCTTACTGCATCCAAATAATTTACACTCATATGAAACCTCCTGTGATATTTTTTAAGGGAGGATTCCATAAAAAAACCCGCCCTTTTCGTAAAAGGACGGGTCAAACACCGTGTTACCACCTTTTTTTATCTGCATCTCACAATGCAGACCTCTACAAGTACGGATAAGTATCCCCCTTGCATGAAACAGACCTCAAGTACGGATAGTTATCGATACTCTTACGCTATAATGGGCGTTCCCATCGTAATCTCAGCCAAGCGGCAGTCGGTACGCGGCTCCAAGTCTTTCTTCAATATCCTCTGTCGTATCTCTTCCCACCATCTGAGACTCTCTGTAACGCTTCCGATATCTACTTTCTCTCTTCATTGCCTTTGATATATGGATGGATAATAACATATGAGTTTTATTTTGTCAATCAGTCAACACAATAACTATTCCCTTATTTTCCGAGTGCCTTCATGTACCGCATGAGGTTATCCACTGTGAGATATAGATCTTGTCTTGCTCTCTTTTTTGCATCCTTATATTCCACAGCCACACGATTGATACTGAATATTCCGCTGACACCTCTTTCGTAGGCTTCCTCTATATTGTCACCGATATCCCCGACGATCGCGATTAGCGGAACCTTTGCCTTCTTTGTACGTTTCGCAATCCCAATCACTACCTTGCCTCGGATACTCTGTGAATCGATCTTTCCTTCTCCGCTGAGAACATAGTCAGCTCCTTTCAGCAGCTCATCAAATTTGACTGTATCCAATACAGTTTCGATTCCCATCTGTAAGATAGAGTCAAAGAAAGCAACCATACCGCAACCCATTCCACCGGCTGCTCCGGCGCCCTTGATCTCTGCCAGGGAAAGATTTAGATCCTTCTGAAGAAGCTGATCCAAATGCCTTAAGCCATCATCCAGCTCGATCACAACCTCCGGTGAAGCCCCTTTCTGCGGTGCAAATACATAAGCAGCTCCTTTTTCTCCAAATAACGGATTATCGATATCGCACATAGTAATCAGTTCTGTATCTTTTAAGGAGGGTAAGCGGTTTGATATGTCAATATGCGCAATATCCTTCAGCGTACCTCCGGTCGGAACAAAGGAGTTACCATGGATATCAGTAAAAATCACTCCCAAAGCCGCTGCCGCGCCGGTACCGCCATCATTGGTACAGCTTCCTCCAAGGCCCATAATGATTTTTGTACAACCCCTGCGGATTGCATCCTCCATCAGCTGTCCTACTCCGTAAGTGGTTGTCTCTTTCGGATCAGGGGCATCCTCCACCAATGGTAAGCCTGCACAGGCAGCCATCTCGATAACAGCGGTTTTCCCATTCTCTATCACGCCGTAAAAAGCTTCCATGTCCTGAAAATAGGGTCCTTTCACTGTTATCTTAACTCTTTCACCACCCATTGCTTTCAGAAAAGCATCCACACTTCCCTCACCGCCATCCGCTACCGGTATGGACAGGATATCTGCTTCGGGATCATTTCTTTTAATAGCCTGTTCCATGATTGTGCAGATCTCTTCCGAAGACATCGTTCCCTTAAAGGAATCAGGGATTAATAAAAATTTGCTCACAAATAATCCTCCTTATAGTAAGGGGCTGCCGTAGCTGGCAGCCCCACAGTGGGTCATATAAGCCTGTCATTACCCTATCGATCAGTGCAAAACTAAGGTTAACAGGAAGATTTCCAGAATAGCTGCAACACCCATGACTAAGGTCATCATCGTCTGTGTCTTATATCCCTTATCCGGTGTCAT
>JAEZLY010000085.1 GCA_023414985.1 Bacillota bacterium
TTCGTTTCACAAAGGCATCAGAATAAGAAGTAGAAGTATCCTTCTCTGATCATGTTCGATACCCGTTCCGGCAGAGATTCGACTGCCGAAGCGGGTATGTTTTGCTCTTATCCGTAGTAAATTTACAAGCTTTCCTTCGCCAGTCTTCGCCCTTCCTCTGTCAGGCACCCCTTCAACAGGATAGATATGATGGAACGAAACAGCTGATCTGTTGGCATCTCACCAATCTGGGAACGGGTATGAAGGATATGGTTTACTGATCCTATCATCATCTGTACCACCAGCTTATCATTCATTGTCGGGTCAAATAATCCGTTCTGCTTCCCGTCTGTAAAAAGGCGCCCTAACTTATCTTCTATGATATGGCGTCGGATCAGCTCCAGCTTATCATAAGCCTCCGGCATGCTCCGTTCCAGATAATCCAGCATTGAGGGGTTAATCGCAGCAAGTCTTTCCGCAATCGTCTTTAGGAAGAGGCTCAGCTTCTCGACCGAGGTCAATCTGTCATCCTCCAATATTCCGTCCAACTTCTTATTAATATTGCCGGCAATGAATTCCATCGTATGCATAATCAGCTTTTCTTTGGAAGGGAAATACTGATAAAGCGTTCCCTTCCCCATACCGACTCCTCTGGCGATGTCGTCCATCGTCATCTGTGCGATACCGATTGATGCAAACTTCTTGAATGCAAAATCCATAATTCTATTTCTTTTTTCCTCAGATACCATGATATTTCCCCCTAAATTCTACGATACTTCTTTAATGCAAATATGTTGAAGATAAAGAAGATCAGTATAAAGATAAATAATGCCAATATGTCCTTTCCTACATCAAACAGCTGCTCTCCTTTAATCGTAATAGCATAAAGAGCATCGCAGGCATAATAGACCGGCATGATTCTTGCCAGCTCCCCAAGATGGTAGGGGAAGGTATCTAGGGAGATCAGCCCTGAGAAAAAGATCTGGGGGATGACAACGATGGGAATAAACTGCATAATCTGAAATTCGTTATTCGCAAAGATGGAACAAAAGGCCCCGATACAAACTGCTGCCATGGACATCAAGATCATAATGATCCCTGCGGATGCGATAGAGCCTGTGATAGTCATATTCAGGACCCATTTCAGATAGCATAACAAAATCACGCTCTGAAGTACGGCGAATATTCCAAAACCAAGGGTGTAACCAAGGATAACCTGCCACCGCTTCACCGGTGTTACCATGAGCCGCTCCATGGTCTGATTGGTTCTTTCCCTCACAAAGGAAATACCGGCGATGATGAAGATCAGGAAGAAGGAAATCACTCCCATGAGTACATAGCCCAGGCTGTTGAACATATTGGCATCACTGTCTCCATACATCAGTTCAACCCGCATAGCCCCTTTGGGATTCATTGTCTTCATTGCATTGGTCACCGCCTTCTTCACAACACCTGCTTTTACAGCATCATTGCTTTCCAGAAGAAGGACAAGCTCCGAACCATCCATTGTAATCAAGGCATCCATCCGCTCCTCCTCCAGCTCTGCCTTTGCTTCCTCGACAGACATAGAGGTTACCGTGACGTTCTGTTCTTCGATTGCCTGTACCAACTGATCAGGTAAACCGTTTACTGCAAGCTTCGCCTGATAATCCGAGTCACCCAACAGGAAATACAATAAGGTAAATATAAAAATCGGAACAATCAGAATCAGTCCCAGGGAACGCTTATCATTTACCGTCTGGCGTACAATACGTGATATGATATTCATAGTCTTCATGCCTGTGTACCTCCCTCCGATAAAAACAGCTCTTCCAGCGAGTTATGTTCTGTCTTACTCAGCAACGCGTTAACCGTATCACAGGCAAATACAGATCCATGATAGATCAGTCCCAGACGATCACATCTAACGGCCTCATCCATGACATGAGTCGTAACAATAATCGTCTTACCCTGCTGCTTCTGCCTTTCGAATTCCTCCCATATCTTTTTTCTTAACAAAGGATCGATTCCTACAGTCGGCTCATCCAAAATTAAAAGCTTAGGATCATGAAGTAAAGCAATTGCTAACGACAGACGCTTTTTCATACCGCCGGAGTAGTTAATGACACGCTTATTCTTGTCCTGCTCCAGTTCTACCAGCCGGAGAACCTCTTCTGCTCTTCGTTTCAGCTGTGATCGATTCATATGATACATCCCGCCAAAAAACATCAGATTATCATGACCGGATAAATCATTGTATAAAGCATCATTCTGAGGCATATAACCAATATGATCCAATATCCGAAGATCCGGAACCTTATGTTCCATCACCAGGATTTCTCCCCTATCTGCATTAATCGCTCCAATGATTAATCTGATTAATGTTGTTTTGCCGGATCCGGAGGGGCCGATCAATCCGAAGATTTCATTTTCCCGGATAGAAAGATTGACCTCTTTCAGAACCTGCTGCTTCTTGAAAGCCATCGATGTGTCCTTTACTTCAATCAACATAGTATCCTTCCTTTCAAGTCGGTACTTCTAGAACTATTTTCGTATTTTGAGTTCTATATTACCTCTGTATCTTACATCTGTCAATCTTTATTTTTCGATATATTTCAAAACTTCATATGAATTATGCATAATAAATTTCGTCATTTTTACCCCGCATTAGAGAGGCTGCATGCGTTGACTTTTTCCGTCAGCTATGCAAAAATTGAATTGGTGCATAATGGTACATTTGCACATTTTATGGAAAAAAGGTACACATAGGAGGGAAACCATGAAAAATTTCATCACCAGCTATCGAAATTCTCTGGGAGCAAAATTAATTACCCGCAGCCTAGCTTTAATTGCCGCATGTTTTATTCCGTACTCACTGCTGCTGCACTTTAAGTCTGGAGATCTCATAGCAACCGTTCTGTTAATCATTATTATCGCAATTATCTTATTCTTGAATGTCCGCGCCATCAGTAGTCCAATCCAGGGGTTGGCACGGCATACTGACAATCTCGCCAATGCAGATTTTACTGTAAAGGTCCCTACTTATCTGGTAAATCGTACGGATGAGCTTGGTAGTCTGGCAAAATCCATTGACACCATGAGCAGCTCCATTCAGGCTGTTCTGCATAATGTAGTCGAGGAGACGAAGGTGGTAAAGCGTAATGTGAAATCCTCTTCTGCTAATCTTTCAGAATTAACAACGAATATTGAGGAGGTATCCGCTACCACTCAGGAGCTTGCAGCCGGTATGGAGCAGACAGCTGCTACTACTCAGGAAATGAATGCAACCTCAAATGAAATAGAGACAGCAATCGAAGCCATCGCTTCAAAGGCGCAAAGTGGATCGGAACTTGCCGGTGAAATCAGCGGTCGCGCTCAGAAGCTGAAATCCAATGCAATTGACTCGCAAAAGACAGCCAATAGCTTAAAGCTGTCCGTGGAAGAGGATATTCGTGCATCCATCGAGCAGTCCAAGGCGATCCACGTCATTAACTCCCTTACGGAAGCCATTCTGCAGATCACGGCACAGACCAATCTGCTTGCATTAAATGCCGCAATTGAAGCTGCCAGAGCGGGAGAAGCCGGACGCGGCTTCGCAGTCGTAGCAGACGAAGTCAGAAAGCTTGCAGATGATTCAACGAAAACAGTAAATGAAATTCAACATGTCATTCAGGTAGTTGTCGCTTCTGTGCAAAGCCTCACGAAAAGCAGCGAACGTGCCCTTTCCTTTATCGATGAGGTAGTCAATAAGGATTATCAGAATATGGTTGTCACCGGAGAGCAATATTATAAGGATGCAGAAGAAATCCAAGATATGGTTTCCGATTTCAGTGCGACTGCAGAAGAGGTATTAGCTTCTATGCAGAGCATGGTCCGGGCAATCAGTGAGGTTACAGCCTCCAACAATGAAGGTGCAGAAGGAACCCAGAATATTACCGAGAAAGCCACTGATGTTATGGAAAAGGCTTTTAAAGTACAATCCATGATGAAGCAGACAGATACCATGACGGAAAAGCTCTCGGAAGCACTCGGTAAATTCCAAATCTAGAGAAACGGATTGTAGACTGGTCCTGTACTTGATATATATCTGTATAAATTAATAAGGTAAGGATACTATCTCCCTATCATATGATTATGGGATATCGTATCCTTACCTTATTCTTTTAGTATATTGTTAAATAGCCTGTTCTATTATTCTAATGATATCTCTGGACTGTAATAGCAGTCTTTGACAATATGGCAATTGCTTTTCAGCTATTTTACAGGTGATAATGTTAAGCCTGTAATCGTCTGCATAATCATGGCAGATGCCGGTACGGTGAGCTTCGTAGTCTTATCAACATAGCTCTTGGCACGGACAAAAAGGATCTGATTGACAGAAACATTTTTAAGAATTAAATCCTTATTCGCAGATACCGTTGTCCATCTCGCCTTTGTTAAATCTAAGGTTGAATTCGGTTCGATAACGGTATACTCATACGCTTTATTCATGGTATCGATAACCTTCAGTGTAGAATTTACCAGGCTTACAGTACCCGGGAAGCCAGGCTGCGCAGGTATTACAATTACCTTACTGGAGGAGGTGGGCTTTTTTACCGTACCCAAGGTTCTTATTTCAATTGTGTTTCCTGAAAACGGCGTTAAATAGCTTGCGTTCGTAATGAAACTTGCACCGTTGAAGGTATACAGGCTGACGCTGTTGGCTCTGTCTGCCAGGGTAATCGGTAACCAGGTTCCGGTAGCGGTCCGGTATTGCATTCCTTCCTTTAAGCTGCTGATACACAGCTTACTTCCATCCATCTTCACGGAAGGAGCGGAAGGCCTCTTCGCGACCTTAATTGTAACGATCTTACTAGCTCTTCTGGTTTGTATTGCTTTCGTCCTGAAATTCAGTGTAGCTCCCTTGACCTCCATCGGTTTGGTATCAATTGTTCCACTGGTTCCTAAAGCCAACCATGGACCATCCTTGCCCTTCTGATATTCAAATGCCACCCCTGATGTAGAGGAATATGT
>JAEZLY010000109.1 GCA_023414985.1 Bacillota bacterium
GAACTGGCCTATGAACTCGGCAAGGAAGGTCTGGCAATGCCCTCCGGTATCCTGACGGTGGAGGAGCTGATCGCAGCACTCGCTGCGATAAAGTCGAACTGAACATGACAAGGACAGAGAGTTGAAGGATTACTGAGAAGTAGGTGAGCAGATTGCAGATTATATTTGACAAAGTAAACTATATCTATAACGGTGGAACAGCATTTTCAAGGCATGCGCTGAAGGATGTCAGCTTTACCATCAACAAGGGTGAATTTATCGGCTTGATAGGACACACAGGTTCCGGTAAATCCACACTGATCCAGCATATGAACGGTCTGATGAAAGCAACCAGCGGGCAGATCTATTATAACGGACAGGATATCTATGAGCCTTCTTATAAACTTCGGGAGCTGCGGAGCAAGGTTGGTCTGGTGTTCCAATATCCGGAGCATCAGCTTTTTGAAACAACTATTTTCAAGGATGTGATGTTCGGACCGACTAATCTTGGATTGGAGAAGCTGGAATGTGAGCTTCGTACCTATGAAGCTTTGAAGATGGTTGGTATCGGTGATCATCTGCTGGATGCGTCACCCTTCGAATTATCCGGCGGACAGAAGAGAAGGGTTGCCATAGCCGGTGTTCTTGCGATGAAGCCTGAGGTCCTTATACTGGATGAGCCGACGGCCGGCTTGGACCCGAAGGGCAGGGACGATATTCTGGAGCAGATTGCGAAGCTTCATAAGGAAAGCGGTATTACCATTATTCTGGTTACCCATAGCATGGAGGACATTGCAAATTATGCCGACAGATTGTTCGTTATGAACAAAGGTCAATTGGTATTACAGCAGCCGACCAAGGAAGTATTTGCCCATTATAAAGAACTGGAGCAGATGCATCTTGCGGCTCCGCAGGTCACCTATGTGATGAATGCTCTGAAGGACAGAGGGTATCCGGTGAAGACAGATGTAACGACCGTAGCGGAAGCGAAGAATGAGATACTGAGGGTATTCCATGGTTAGGTAAATTAAAGGAAGTGAACGAGTATGATTAGAGATATTACAATAGGACAATACTACCCGAGCAATTCAATATTACACAGACTGGATCCAAGAGTGAAGCTGATCGGAACCTTTGCATTTATTGTTTCGCTGTTCCTGTTTCACACGCTATACGGATATATCGTAGTCACGGCGTTTTTATTTGCTGTCATCAAGCTGTCCAAAGTGCCTTTCAGATACATCGTGAAGGGCTTGAAGGCGATTATCATTCTGTTGCTTTTTACAGTGTTTTTTAATATGTTTCTGACTCCCGGCGATCCTATTCTACAGTACGGAATACTGAAGATTACGAAGGAAGGCTTATTGAATTCCGCAGCCATGGCATTACGACTGGTCTTTCTGATTATCGGTTCCTCCCTGATGACGCTGACTACAACACCGAACCAACTGACAGATGGGCTGGAGAAGGTGTTAAAGCCTCTAAACCGTATCAAGGTACCGGTGCATGAGATTGCGATGATGATGTCGATTGCCTTAAGATTTATACCGATCTTATTGGAAGAGACAGACAAGATCATGAAGGCACAGATGGCAAGAGGGGCAGATTTTGAGAGCGGGGGTCTGCTAAAGAGAGCCAAGAGCCTGATTCCGCTACTGGTTCCTTTGTTCATCTCAGCCTTTCGAAGAGCGAATGATCTGGCTATGGCTATGGAGGCCAGATGCTACCGCGGTGGTGAAGGGCGTACCAAGATGAAACCGCTTCGATATCACGGCAGGGATTTTGCGGCTTATTCCGGACTTCTTCTGTACCTGGGCGCAATCATCGGTGTTAAGCTTTTAGAAAAAATTATTCTTTAGTAATAAAAGATCGATCAATGTAGAAAGAGTCTGATATGAAACGAATCAAACTGGTAATAGCATATGACGGAACCAATTATTGTGGCTGGCAGCTTCAGCCCGGGCAGCCGACTGTGGAAGCACAACTGAACCGTGCTTTATCGGAGCTGTTGGGCGAAGAAATTATTGTGATCGGAGCAAGCAGAACAGACTCCGGTGTCCATGCAGAAGGTAATGTGGCGGTTTTTGATACGGAGAGCAGGATACCTGCCGAGAAGATAGCACAGGCTGTGAACCAGCATCTGCCCGAGGATATCCGGGTGCAGAGCTCCAAGGAAGTCGCCGCTGATTTTCATCCGAGACGTTGCGTCAGCAGGAAGACTTATGAATATCGAATACTGAATCGGAGGATTGCATTACCGACGGAACGTTTTTATAACAGCTTTATCTATTATCAATTAGATATGGAGTTAATGCAGAAGGCTGCATCTTATCTGGTCGGTGAGCATGATTTTAAGAGCTTCTGTTCCGTAAAGACCCAGGTAACTGATACAGTAAGAACCATCTATCAACTGGATTTAAGTAAATCCGGGGATATCATCACGATTACGGTGATCGGTAGTGGATTTCTTTATAATATGATTCGAATTATTGCGGGTACCCTGATTGAAGTAGGCAGGGGTGCGTACCCTCCGGAGAAGGTGAAAGAAATGCTTTACGGTTGTGACCGCAGTCTGGCAGGTCCCACCGCTCCGGCACAGGGCCTTACCCTGAAGAAGATTGACTATTCCAATGAGGAGGGAACGAGGGAAGATGTTTGATTTCTCTACGAATTTAAGCTCCGTGAATGACACATCCATAATCCTGCGCTTGCTGATGGCTGTGATCTGCGGTGGTATCATCGGTTATGAGCGTGGAAGGGCGGGAAGACCGGCGGGACTGCGTACGCATATCCTGGTCTGTCTTGGCTCTACACTTGCGATTTTGACGAACCAGTATGTATTTGAGACTTATGGGGTAAGTGATCCGACAAGACTGGGTGCACAGGTAATCTCAGGTATCGGTTTCCTGGGAGCCGGAACCATCATCGTGACCGGGCGCCATCAGGTGAAAGGTCTCACGACTGCTGCAGGTCTCTGGGCTACGGCGTGTATGGGACTGGCAATCGGTATCGGCTTCTATAAGGCAGCGATTGTCGGCTGCGTTCTGATCTTCTTCTCAACGGTAGTTCTCCATAGATTGGATAATAATATGCTCTCAAAGTCTAAGGTAATGGATATCTATGTGGAATTTGACAAGACAGCCTCGATGTCCACAGTGTTAGATGCTATGAAGACAAGTATGGCCAGCATCGATAATATAGAGATGGTAAAGCCCAGCTATTCATCTGATGCTTCCGCTGCGGCAATCATGACCCTTCGGCTGAAAGAGAAAAAATTCCGACTGGATGTTGTCACAAAAGTATGCGCGATTGATGGAGTTTCCTTTGCAGAAGAGATTTAGGTACTTAATAATCATTATTATGTAAAGCTCAATAAAAATTGACGAAATAGAAAAGGTGTAAATTAAGTTTATAATAATACTTAATTTACACCTTTTGTTTACAATGCTTAAAATATATTTATATAAAAAAATTAGAAATAGTGCGAAATAGCATTATTATGATTTATATTGCAAATTATACAAAAAAATAATAAAAAATTCCATGTATAAAATTAACAAAAATGGAATGATATGTTAATTTTGGATTGACGTGACCTATTTATGGTTATATAATTATACCTTAGAGACGCCGCTGATATCTGTCTATAAGGTGATGAGATATCATATATTCACAGGCTTTCTGAAGGCCGGCAAGGCCGGTAATTTGTAATTAAACATAGTTGCGCTTGTTATGATAACTGAATGATACTTACTAAGGATGGCTGATCAGATTATTAAAGTGGTAATCGATGGGCCTATTTTATTTTTATAGGGAAAGGGCAGTGTGAAACTCGGTGGTAAGGATTATTTTTGGACAAGTAAAAAGAATATTTAACTAAATGCAGCTATATACATACTAGATAAATAAGATTAAGCTTCTGTATTCTTTGGCCATTCTTTAAGTAATGCAGAGAGCTTTATTCTTTACACTTCTTTTGGCACTTTTATTACTTTTATAGCTATCTGGGTAAAGGAGTAAGGGATATTTACTACGGAAGAGAATAACAAATACAGGATATAGTTTATCTAAGAAGGGGGGAAGTTCGAATGATAAAAGATATCAAAAATGGGCACCTACTAATCAAGAAGCTTATGTTTTTGATTATTGATATAATGGTGATCGTTATCGCCAGTTATGCAGGGTTGCTGCTTCGTTTTGATTTTGTATTTAAAAGAATACTTCCGAGGTATTTAGCATCGGTAGATCACTTTCTCTTGGTCAACATAGTGCTGACTTTGGTGATATTCTATGCTTTCAAGCTTTATCACAGCCTCTGGAATTATGCCAGTGCAGCAGAGCTGCAGAATATTTTATATGCAAGCTTTCTATCAACTTTATTCGTTGGCTTGGGTATGTCCGTTCTGAAGCTTAGTGTTCCGCGCAGTTATTACCTATTATATGGTTCGATTTTATTCCTTCTGACGCTGGGGAATCGCTTCTCCTACCGTCTTGCACGATTGTACTTACATATTTTGGGCAAGCGTAAGATCCCTAAGAATATCATGATAGTCGGTGCCGGAGAGGCAGCCAATGTCATTATCAAGGAAATCATGAACAGTGATCATGTAGGAAGTGCCAAGGTCAGATGCATTATTGATGATGCAAAGGAAAAGCAGGGGCGCTTTATGCATGGAGCCAAGATAGTGGGCACCAGGAAGGATATTATTGTATGTGCAAAGGAATATATGATTGATGAGATTATCATTGCTATTCCTTCTGCGTCGAAAAAGACCATTAGTGAACTGGTTAGTATCTGTAAGCAGACCCGGTGTCAATTAAGAATCCTTCCCGGCATCTATCAGCTGATGAATGGAGAGGTATCGGTAGATAAGCTTAGAAAGGTTGAGATAGAGGACCTTTTAGGAAGGGAGCCGATTAAAGCAGATCTTAATTCCATCATGGATTATGTCAAGGGAAAGGTATGTATGGTTACCGGTGGAGGAGGCTCTATCGGCAGTGAGCTGTGCCGACAGATTGCTCAACATGAGCCGAGACAGCTGATCATCATTGATAACTATGAGAACAATGCTTATGATATCCAGCAGGAGTTAAAGAGAAAGTATCCTGAGTTGGATCTGGTCGTTTTGATTGCTACTGTACGCGATATTATTACCTTAAAATCTATTTTCCGTAAATACAGGCCTGACATTGTATATCATGCTGCGGCGCATAAGCATGTACCTCTCATGGAAGACAGCCCAATGGAGGCAATTAAGAATAATGTCCTTGGAACGCTGAATACGGTCATTGCAGCCGATCTATGCGGAGCGAAACGTTTTGTCATGATCTCCACAGATAAAGCAGTTAATCCCACGAATGTTATGGGCGCTTCAAAACGTATTTGTGAGATGATTATTCAGACTTATAATAAAAGATCCCACACGGAATATGTGGCGGTTCGGTTCGGTAATGTACTCGGATCAAACGGAAGCGTAATTCCCTTATTCCGCAAGCAGATAGAAGCCGGAGGACCTGTTACCGTCACGCATCCGGATATCATCCGTTTCTTTATGACCATACCCGAAGCAGTGACCTTGGTATTGCAGGCCGGTGCTTATGCAAAGGGCGGAGAGATATTCATCCTGGATATGGGAGAGCCGGTAAGGATTGCGGACCTTGCTCGTAATTTGATCCGCTTATCCGGATATGAACCGGATGTTGATATCAAGATTGAATACTCGGGTCTTCGTCCCGGTGAAAAGCTGTATGAAGAGATGCTTATGGCTGAAGAAGGAATGAAGAAGACCGAAAATGAAAGGATTTTTATCGGTAAACCGCTGGAAATTAACGATGAATTATTCCTGAGCCAGATCGAAGCACTAAGGGTTGCCTGTACGCTCGATACCACTGATATCAGGAAAATGATTAAGGATATTGTACCGACCTATATTGATCATAGCGAGATTCCGGAGGCTTTAAAGCTGCCTGAGATTCAAAATGTAGATATAGCGACACGGGATGTGGTTGCAGTAGCTACTCGTAGGAAACTTCGTACCCCTGCACTTGAGTACGCTAAAACAGCAATTCAATAAAATAGGAAGATAATGGATAATAACTGATTTCAATTAGTTATTCAGAATTAATCTTTCAAATCGTGAGGGTGGACAACAAATGGAGAAACGGATATTGCTTTCAACCCCAACCATGCATGGTGAGGAGCAGGTATTTGTAAAAGAAGCCTTTGATACAAACTGGATTGCTCCGCTGGGGGCTAATGTAGATAGCTTTGAAAACGAAATGGCTGCTTATATCGGAGTGAAATCGGGGGCAGCTTGCGTCAGCGGTACATCAGCACTTTTTTTGGCATATAAATTAGCCGGTGTTAAGCCGGGAGATACGGTTCTATGTAGTGATATGACATTTGCTGCAACCGTTAATCCAGTCTATTACTTAGGCGGAAAACAAGTATTCGTTGATAGCGAATATGAGACCTGGAACATGAGCCCTGAAGCACTTGACGAAGGCTTTAAGAAGTATCCTGAATGTCGGGTTGTGGGTTTGGCACATCTTTATGGTACTCCGTCTAAGATGGACGAAATATTAGCTGTATGTGACAAACATGACGCAGTTCTTGTCGAAGATGCTGCCGAAGCACTTTCTGCTACATACAAGGGTAAGCAATGTGGTTCCTTTGGACGTTACGCTGCACTATCTTATAACGGAAATAAGATTATCACGACTTCCGGTGGTGGTATGCTGCTGAGCGATGATGAAGAGGCAATCAGGAAAGCTAGATTCTGGTCAACACAAGCACGCGATCCTGCACCTTGGTATCAGCATAGCGAAATTGGTTATAACTTCCGTATGAGTAATGTAGTAGCTGGGATAGGACGCGGACAGCTCTTACACCTTAGTGAGCATCATACTCTGAAACAAACAATTTATGAGAGATATAAGGAAGGTCTTAAAGGATTGCCCATAAGCATGAATCCATACCTTGAGTATACCGAACCAAACTTTTGGTTATCGTGCTTGTTGATTGATAAGGACTGTGATGTCAAACCGTTGGATATATTAAACAGACTAAATGAAGCAAATATCGAGTCTCGTCCCATTTGGAAACCGATGCATATGCAGCCGGTTTATATGGAAAATGACTTTATCAGTACAGGTGTAGGCGAGGATGTATTTCATAACGGACTTTGCCTGCCAAGTGACATTAAGATGACGGATGAAGAGCAGAGGTTTGTAATTGAGATAATAAAAAGTTGTTTTTAATATTATGTATAATGAAATACATATGGATTAAGACATAATTATTTTCGTCAAAGTATAGATATTTTAGGAGTATATATGATGCACCAATTAATTAGCGTGATTGTTCCGATTTATGGAATAGAGCCTTATTTGCGAAAATGTATTGATAGTATTAGATATCAAACATATACGAACCTTGAAATTATACTTGTTGATGATGGTTCGATAGATGGTTGTCCTCAGATTTGCGACGAATACAAGAAAAAGGACAGCAGAATAAAGGTGATACATAAGGCTAACGGTGGATTGGTAAGTGCCCGTAAAGCAGGACTTCAACAAGCGACGGCTGATTTGATAGGGTATGTGGATGGCGATGATTGGATTGAACCGGATTTTTATGAAAATCTCTATAAAAGTCAAGCAGAGAGCGGGGCAGACATCGTGACAGATGGTTTTTGCCGTGATTTACTGACTTCTTCAGAGATAATTACCAATAACATACCCACTGGTCTGTATACAGATCTTGCTAAAGACGTCTATCCCACTATGCTATGTGCCGGTGACTATTTCTATTTTGGAATCTATTCTTATGTATGGAATAAACTCTTTAAAAAGAGCATATTGCTGGAAAGTCAAATGTTGGTAGATGAAAGAATTGTTGTTGGGGAAGATTTGGCTTGTACTTTTCCGGCACTACTTAAAGCAAAGAGCCTATGTATCATAGACAGATGTGCCTACCATTATGAGCAAAGAGCCGGATCAATGCTGAAAACAATTGATAATTTTGCAATTGAGAACAAAAGACTTGATATACTGGAGGAATTTCTTAGAAAAGCATTTACAGAGAGCCAATACAACTGCATTCTTCTTCCTCAACTTGAACGCTATATGAGTGGTATTCGCTTAATTCGGGGAGACACCTATTGCGAGATGAAAAAATGCTGCTATTCCTTTGGGAAAATATCTCACGATGAGAAATTAGCAATCTGTAGTGCTGGCACCTTCGGTCAAAATCTTTATGCACGAATGATGACTAAGAAATGCTGTGAAATCGTTGGCTGGTTTGATGAAGATTACATAGAGTACAGAAAACAGGGCTTAAATGTTCAGCCAATGACTGAGATAAAGGATACGAATTTCGATCAGATCATTATAGCATCCCTTGACAATAGGTTTTCTGAAAAAACCATTCCGGAATTATTACATATTGGGATAGAAAAAGAAAAAATACTGACGCTGTGCCAAGTTTAGTTTTAGGAGAATGTTATGTACGCTAAATACATAAAACGAATACTGGATTTTATACTATCGCTTTGTGCGCTGATTGTTTTGTCGCCTATGCTTATTTTCTTGACGATTACCGGTGCCATAGTAATGAATGGCAATCCTTTCTTTGTTCAAGAAAGACCGGGTAAAGATGAAAGAATAATTAAAATTATTAAATTTAAGACGATGATAGATGAGTGTATTAGTAATGGAGAACTTCTCTCGGATGAGCAGAGGTTAGTGCCTTACGGGAGATTTCTTCGTAGTACATCCTGTGATGAGCTGCCGGAACTTATTAATATCATCAAAGGTGATCTTTCTATCGTGGGTCCAAGACCGTTGCTGGTGAAGTACCTATCACGATACACCGAAAAGCAACGCAGAAGACATGAAGTAAGACCGGGACTGACCGGTTATGCTCAGGCGAATGGACGCAATGGGATTACTTGGGAAGATAAATTTGATATGGATGTATATTATGTCGATCACATCACATTTCTCGGTGATGTGAGAATAATACTTGACACCGTCAAGATTGTATTGAAGAGCGAAGGGATCAATAGTGCAACAGCTGCTACTATGGAAGAATTCATGGGCGATTTTTCGTTAGAGGAAACAAAACAGAAGGAGGCTTTATGAAAGACTTAGCACTTAATATTCTATCTGCAAGACTTGGAGAAACGCACCTCTTTTTTCTTGGACAAGCTGGATTTGTTTTTAAAAGTAAAAAAGGTACATTGCTTGGCGTGGATATGTATCTGACTAATTGTGTTGAAAGTGTTGAAGGACATATTGGCTTCAAGAGGTTACTGCCAATTGTATTGGATCCAGATGAGCTTACATTTGATTTTATTGTTGCCACGCATCCTCATTATGACCACTTTGATATGGATGCAATTCCGTTACTGATGGCAAATGGTCACACAAAATTATTTGCTTCGATGAATTGCGAGACGGAAATTAAGAGACTCAGGATGACTAATGAAAACGTACAGTATGTAAAAGTTGGTGATACTATTTCAGCAGACGATATTGCGATAGATTTTGTGTACTGTGATCATGGAAGTAGCGCACCCGATGCGGTGGGTATGATTATTACAATTGATAATAAGAGAATATATTACGCAGGGGATACCTGCTTAAGACCTGAAAAGGTAGCGGATATTATGAATATCGATATCATGATAGCTCCTATCAATGGTGCATATGGCAATCTGAATGAAAAGGAATGTACAGAGTTAGCCAAATACATAAAACCGAAACTGACAATTCCATGTCACTATGGGATGTTTGCGTCTCATGGCGGTAATCCGGGTTTGTTTAAGACATATATGGATGATGAAAAACTAAGGTTCTATTTGATGACTGTTAGTGAAAAACTAACATTGGTGGAGGAACAGCAAATGACAAGCAGAGAATTTGCATTAAAGAAACTGTTAATACTTGGTGGAAATCCAGAAACGATACCACTAGTAGAGATTGCAAATAGTATGGGCATCAAGACAATTGTTGCCAGTGCCCGAGCAACCGATCCTGCTAAAAAGGTGGCCTGGAAAGGCTCCGATGTAGACGGAATGGATGTTCCCGGCCTTATTGCGCTTGCAAGGGAAGAGAAAGTCGATGGTGTTCTCGTGGGTGTTGCAGATATTCTTGTTCCTGCTTACTGCAAGGTATGCGATGCTCTCGGATTACCGTGCTACGCAACGCAGCAAATAGTTGATGTATTTTCTTTTAAGGATAGATTCAAAGCTACCTGTGAGCGTTATGGTATTCATGGTATTCCCGAGTTTTATCTTGATGCTAATATGAAACCGGAGGATGTTGCAAAAATCGTATATCCTGTTATGATAAAGCCGGTTGATAACGGTGGTGGTGTTGGGATGACGGTTTGCTATAGCGAGGAAGAACTACGACCGGCAGTGAAAAAGGCATTAGATGCCTCCAAGCAGAAACGTTTCATTGTTGAAAAGTATATGCAATGCGAAGATATGGGTATGTATTATACATTTAAGGATGGTGTGTGCAGTCCCTCCTGTATTTATGATAGATACACTACCGATGAGCAGCCCGGACTCAGTCGTGTATGTCTTGGTGGAACATATCCATCCAAGCATCTAGATGAGTATTTTCAAAGAATGCATAAGAATGCAGTCAGGTTATTCAAGGGAATTGGAATTAAGAATGGTGTACTTATGCTTTCCGGATTTTATGAAAATGGTGAATTTTATGTTTACGATACCGGTTTCCGGTTGCAGGGAGAAGCACCTCATTTGTTGATGAAAGCAATCCATGGCTTTGATCAGAGAGAAATGCTGATCCGTTTTGCTCTCACTGGCGATGAAGGAGATATTGATCTGTTAAAGGCAGACGATCCAAAGCTTAGGGGCAAGTGGGCGGCTACGCTATGGTTTTTACTGAGACAGGGAAAGATTGCAAAGATAGAGGGTTTAAATGCTTTAGAGAACGATCCCAGAGTAGTCGCTAACATACAGCGACTATATGAAGGAGATAACATATTATCCGAGTGGATCGGAACAGAAAAGCAAGTGTTGACACGAATGTATCTTGTATGTGATAACAAAGAAAAGTTAGCAGACGCTCTGAGGGAATACATGGATAAAGTCCGCGTATTGGATGAGAAAGGGAACAATATGGTGCTGCAAGGTTTTAATGTTGACCAGGCTTTGGAGTTATGAGTATGGAGCAAATTTTAAAAGATAAGGTTATTGTTATTTCCGGTGGTACGAAGGGTGTTGGAAGGACAATGGCAGAGGAATGTGCAATTCGCGGTGCTAAGGTTGTTATCGGCGGTCGTGATGAGGAAACAGCTAAAGCATCTATTCGACTAATGCGTTCCTATGGTAGTGATGGACTTTTTGTACATACTGAACTCACTAGTGTTGAGGACTGTAGAAATTTATTTGATGCAACATACGAGCATTTCGGTAAAGTAGACAGTTTCTTTAATTACGCAGGAATCACACCGGTTTCTCCTCTTGATACATGTGATGAGGCAACTTTTGACGATGTAATGGATATTAATTTTAAATCTTGCTTCTTCTGTTGCCAGCAAGCGATCAAGTATATGCGAATGAGCGGTGGTGGCTCTATTGTACTTACCGGCTCTGCTCATGCGTGGAGCGGCCAGAAGGATAGAGCAGCCTATGCCTGTTCAAAGGGTGTTTTACGAATTCTAATGGAACATATTGCTCATAACTATGCCTCGGAACAAATTCGCTGTAATTACCTAACTCTCGGTTGGACACCTACTGAGGGGGAGGTAAAATTGAGAAAGAGCCTTGGCGAGACAGAAAAGGAACTGAGAGACCGTGCAGCAAAAATTCTTCCGATGGGAAGAATGTGCGAGAGAAATGATTATATTGAAGGAATTGTTTATTTGTTGTCGGATGCTTCGAGCATGATGACCGGAAGCACGTTTAGAATTACGGCAGGGGAGTATATATAATGAATTTTAATAGATTGGTAAAATCAATCCGATTCTATACATTTTTTGATCAGATGAAAAGAGCAGAATATGCGCGAAAAATCAAATTATTCCACAACGTGGGAAAAAATGTTAGATTGCCAGCGATGCTCATTCCTCTGCATTCTGAACTTATATCGTTTCATGACAATATCGAGATTGCTTCTGGTGTCAAGTTTGTTGTGCATGATGCAATCCATGGAGTATTAAACATTAAATATCATGGGCAAAAAGAAACCCCGGAATTTGGTGAACAAATCGGATGTATTGAAATTATGGATAATGTTTTCATTGGTGCTGGGACAATAATTTTGGGTAATGTAAGAATTGGACCGAATGTAGTAATAGGGGCTAACAGTTTAATTACGAAAGACATTCCTGAAGGTAAGGTATATGCGGGATCACCTGCCAAACAAATTGGCACATTTGAATCTTTGGTAGAGAAACGCAAAAAGGTAAATTTACTCATGACTGCGGATGAACGATGGCAGGCGTTCGCAAATGAAAGAATTCAATAGTACTTTTGGAGGATAATTGGTATGGTAATTATTAATGAAAATGTTTTATACCCTTACAGTGTGATGGAAGATTATGAAACAAAATTCAATTTATCGACTAAGCATGATGAAATGTTATCCCTTTTGCAGGAGTTTGATAAGTTTTGTCGTACCAATGATATCAACTATTCTCTGGCTGATGGTACTTTACTAGGTGCATTACGTCACAGCGACTTTATACCTTGGGATGATGATGCCGATGTCATGGTTACTAGAGACGAATATAATAAAATCAGAGCTGTATTGAATAATGAAAGTAATGTCAAATTGCTGAAGATTCACTTCCTTGATAGAGTTACTACTACTGAGTATGAAAAAAAGAAAGTGTATATTGATCTTTTTATAAATGAGGATATGCCTTCAAATAAGCTTATCTTTGAGTGGAAAAAATTTAAAACACGTTTTTTACGTACTTACTTTGTTAATGATAAAGTAAGAAATATTCGACATGATAAATATAATACATATAGAAAAGTAATTTATAATACAGTAAATAAGTTGTCAAATATTCTAGCAAAATGTATTGTGGGAAAGCGGGATGTATTTGAACTTAATGATTCTGCTGTTTCTATAAAAAAGCACAAGAGCTCCGGTATATACACAAGATATACATCAAGAATGTATGAGACCAAAAGGCGATTTGATATAGATAGCTATAATGCTGGGTATGATGATGTAATGTTCCGGGGAACAAAACTGATGGCGATAAAGAACGCTGACAGTTGGTTACATGAAATGTATGGAGACTATATGATTCTTCTTCCCGAAGATAAACGGAAACCCGAACATCCGGTTAATATGTTGGATTCTCCGGAAAGTTGCATTAAGAGATATAACTAATGAGGTTCTTATGAAGATAAAGGATTTGAAAGGTACTTATCAGTATGCCATGCATGGATTGGGCGTATATAAAGGACTTCGCCAAACTAATACATTTGATGCTTTTGAGTATTGGTATGGTAAAGGCATCAGAGTTTTTGAAATTGATCTTGCAAAGACTGCTGACGACAGCTATGTAGCTGTTGCACATGCAATGGATAAGTGGTCGCTGAATAGACTGGAGCTTTTCAATTTGCCTGAGGAAGACGAGAGAACAAAATCCTGGTTTATGGGTCAAAGGTTGTTTTCGATTTCAACAAAAGGCTTAAAGCCTCTTTCGCTTGATTCAATGGTAGAATTATTACAACAATACGAAAATTCTATCATTATGATGGATTTGTACGGAATGTTTTCAAAGAGAGAAACCCAATGCTTCACAAGAACGATACAAAAGGTTATCGGTGAGAAAACTGATTTATGGGATAGAATACTTTTAGAAGCCTATAACATGGAGATGGTAGATGGAATTAAAGCAGTTTCAAGTTCAGCAAACATCATCTACTGTGTAAGGTATGAAAATAATTTACATGATGAAAAAACAGTTTCTTCACAAGAGCTAATAGAGAACAAGGTGGGTTTTGTGTCTTATCCTTGGCGTTGTTCCTCAGTTCATCCAGGTGAAATTGAAGAGTTTTCAAAATACGGATTAACGGTTTTTTCTCGAACTAAGTTTAATACAAAAGATAAGCAACTTAAAAATATGGGTGTCAGCGTAAACATCATCGCAAAGCGTTTTGATGGTCCGTTAATCCTATTACAATGGCCGTTATACATGGTAACATATATTAAGCGGATAATTATAAAGGTAGAAATTAAATTGAAAAGCAAGGTTAATTAGATGTTTTTTTGGAGGGGTAGTAATGCCAGATCTTTGTTTTGTTGTCCCAGTTTATACAGTTCCCTATGATTATTTGCAGAATTGTATTGACAGTATAATAAACCAAACATACAAAAATATTGAACTCATATTAGTAGATGATGGATCTCCTGATGCTTGTGGAAAAATATGTGATGATAATGCAATAAAAGATGAACGTATTAAGGTCATACATAAAGCAAACGGGGGGTTATCTGATGCCAGAAATGCTGGAACAAGAGAATGTACTTCGAATTGGATTACTTATGTAGATGGAGACGATTGGGTAGATTTGGATTTTGCAGAAAAATTCTTAAATCGTGTTTCGGGAAAAAAAGTAAGGACTGATTTCTATATATATATGGGATATAGGAATTATGAAGGCAGACAAATTCTTGGAAAGCCATATTATGATGATGGAACAAGATTCTTGTCATATGAAGATAAAGAAAAACTTCAGAAGGCTTGTTGCCTTATTCCAACGCTTAATAATGGTGAGAGTTTATTTATTGGCTCGGCTTGTGCCAAAGTTTATAGCATGGATTTTCTAAGGAGTTCTCAGGTTGAGTTTACTGTTATGCCTTATGGAGAAGACAGTATCTTTTATATGTATAGTATTGAAATGGCTGATGCAGTTGAATATGTTGCCGAAGCATATTATCATTATCGGGATACAGAAGGTAGTATGGTTAATAAATTCCGCGTTAATGCTGACATGGAACAGGATATTTACTTTAATGAATTATTTGGGTTTGCAAAAAAATATCAAAAAAGTGAAGACTTTACAGATGTTCTTTATTTAAGGGTTTTTTCATCAATGCAACGATGTATTTGCCAAAAGTTTTATAATCCAGACAATCCTATTGATGACAAAACAAGAAAATCAGAATGTAAAAAATTCTTTAGTAAGAAGCCATACTGTGATGCCTTTTCACATATATGCTTTTGGGATTTAAATAAAAATAGTAAGATCAAATATCTTCTCATTAAACTTAGGCTTTATAACGTATTAGTTTCTTCAAGACGTTCATATTATGCTCAAAACAGAAAAATTACTCAAAGAAGATAAATACTGTATGTATTTATGAGGTTATTAATATGGGTCAACGACTAAAAATAAGAATCAAGGTAACATCACCAAATATGTTATTTTTTATAGTGAGTATGTTCCTGATGACAGTAATGACCATTATAAACGGGAATCAATATGTTGCAGGCCTTGCTTTTGTGTGGGTTCCGAGCTCCATTTTGTTGTTATCAAGTTTGTTAGTAAAAAAAGAAAATATGCTATGTGGGCATAATCTATTGGTTTTATTGTTAGCCGGCTTAGCTGTGTATTCGACATACAGTAATCCTGGAATCGCAAGTGAAAGTAATTGCTTGAATTTGGTTTTCTGTTGCATTTCATACATATTTGTATCCAGTGTAGTGCTAAAAAATGATGATTTTACTCATATTATCAGATTGTATGCTCTTTTTGGCTTTATCATTGGTGCATGGCTGTTATTAAACAGCATCTTTTCAATAGGCGTTCGAGTCTTTTCTGCAGGAAATGTGAGAGTGTCTATTACATATTTCGGAATTCTCAAGGATGTAAACTATCTTAGTGCATTTATCGTACCGGCTTTTACAATATATTTTTATAAAGGCTGCTTTCAAGGAAGACTTAAGCATTTAATTATGGCTGGAATTATTTTTGTCGGTGTTTTTTTTGGTGGATCTCGATCATGTTTTATTGCAATGATTTTGGCTGTCGTTATTATCGTTTCGAAGTATTTACTTAATAGCGAAGTAAAAAATAAAGGTATGATAATTATTGCTCTTGTTCTTGTTTCTTCGGTTTTGTTTTTTGTTATGATGAATAGCACTATATTTGAAAGAACAACTGACTTTGCTAATTATGGTGATAATACGAGATTGATAATATGGAATTATGCGATGGAGGGTTTTTATCAGAATCCAATATTTGGTAGCGGAACTTCTAGTGGAACATATTATTCACAACTACATGTACGTTGGGTTACTCATAGCTGTTTTGTGGATTTAATAACAGCTCAAGGCATAATTGGATGTATTATTATATTTCTCCTTTTCTTACGTTTATTTAGAGTTAATAAATCAAATAAGATATTTATGTTATCAGTTTTTATCACGTTTTTTCTTCCGTTGTTTTTTATCGACGGTTATGTGTGCGCAACTTTTTGGATGCCGATGACTCTATGCAGGCTTATTTCAAAAAAGGCACTTGAGTCTGAAAATATTTTGGAAATGTTATAAAGGAGATAGGATAACGATGAAGGTTGGTATTATGACGTATCATCATTCAAAAAGAAGCTATGGTGCATGTCTCCAGGCTTTTGCGCTGGCAAATGTGTGTAAAAAATATGTGAGCCAAGTTGAACTGGTTAATTATCAAAATGACTATGAAAAGAAAGCGTATAAACGCGGATCCGGTTCTTTGCTGACAGAAGCAAAAAGACTGGTAAATTTTCTTGCAAGGGTAATTGTGTATTCGGCATGGTACAGTCCGTATAATAATATCTCATTTCTCGATTCGTTTTATGGATGTGTTTCTAAAGATATGTATCATAATATTGATGACTTGAAGAACCTGCACTATGATGCACTAATAACGGGTAGCGATCAGGTATGGAATCCGGAAATAACAGGCGGGATCGATGAAGCGTTTTTTCTCAATTTTAGTGATGCTCGAAAACGGATATCGTATGCTGCCAGTATGGGTAGTTACTCACTTGATCAAAATGAAAAAAATCAGTATAAAAAGCTTCTCTCCAATTTTACGTCGATAAGCGTGCGGGAAGATTTTGCAAAAAAACAACTTCAGGAATTAACAGAAAAAGATATTAAGGTTGTTTTGGATCCTACTTTATTATTAGATCATTCAGAGTGGAAAGAACGGATACCTGATTTATGTGAAGTAAATAAGCCCGAAAAATATATATTAACTTTTTTTGTGACTCACGGCTTTACTTCATATAGCAGTTCAGTAAAAAAATATTCTGAAGAACTATCATTACCGATCTGGAATATACAAGCACACAGAAGAAAATATAATGGAGTGGATCGTGTAGTGCAAACTCCAACAATTGGGGAGTTCCTTCAGCTTATACAAAACGCGTCATTGATCATTACTAATTCATTTCATGGAACAGCTTTTTCAATTATTTTTCATAAAGATTTTGTGTCTTTAGTGAATGCTGATAATCCTACCAGAGTTAAGAATTTGCTTGATATATTAAATTTGTCCGAAAGAATTAATGTCCCTGTAGAATCTTTAGAAGATTGTATAAATTACGATGAGGTTGATACCATACTTGACCCTTTGCGTAAAGAATCGGAGACTTGGTTGAAAGACTGGTTATTACAATCGGAGGCATAGAAATGTTGGATTTTAATAAAGATGCTTTATGCGTGGGGTGCACGGCATGCTTCTCGGCATGCCCTGTAAAAGCGATAAATATGGTACAGTCCGACCATGGATTTTATATTTCAGCTATTGATGAAGAAAAATGTATTTCATGTGGAGGCTGTGAACGTGTGTGCCCGGTTCTAAAAAACAATTATAGTCGTGATTTTGCTTCTGTCGATTGTGAGTATGCCTATTGCTTGAATGAAGAGAACAGATTGGCAAGTTCTTCCGGTGGGATTTTCTATGAGTTAGCACAGAGAACAATATTCGATGGAGGCATAGTATGTGGATGCTTATGGAATGAAGATTTTGTCGCTCATCATGTTTGTTCAGATGATATTGAAATAGTGAATCAAATGCGCTTGTCTAAGTATGTTCAAAGTAATTTGGAAAACTGTTTTTCAGAGATTAAGGACTATATAAAACATAGAAAGGTAATGTTCATAGGTACACCCTGCCAGGCAATTGCTCTACATGCTATTGTAGGAGAATCAGATAATTTGCTGATTTGCGCTGTTGTATGTGGAGGAGTACCTTCTCCTGAAGTATGGAGACTTTATAAGGACGCCGTTGAGCAAAAAGCAGGAAGCAAAATCAAAACCATTAATATGCGCACAAAAGCAAGAAGTTGGTTGCTGCCATCTATAGAAATTAATTTCACAAATGGTAAACAGATTATTGAAGTGCTTACTCAAAACTTATATGGTGCCAGTTTTTACAAAGGACTTCAGATACTTGAAGCATGTATGCAATGCACCTATAAGCTTGATTGCGTGGAAGCCGATATCATAATGGGTGATCACTGGGGGATCGATCCTGAAATGCTGAAAAAAAGTCGGGATAGTGGGGTATCATCGGTAATGTTGCTGACAGATAAAGGGAAGGATGCATTTGAAGCTATAAAGCCAGATCTGTTCTCTGTAAAGGGAAATGTTGCAGAGGTTGTATCTAGTCATCATGTGTTGACGAAGCAACATGAACCTAACACTCATCGCAATGATTTCTTTCATGAATTACATAATGTTGATATCATGGAAAACCTGCAACGGTTTCTTGAAAAACCAAAACACGGAACATTAAAAAGAATTTTGTTCAAAACAAAAATGTACGAGCCGTTTTATAAAACAATATGGATGTACAGACATAAATAACATTGTTTCGTCAATCATCTAGTCGGGCTTGTAATAGACATATATTCTTATTTGGAGATCACCAATGAATCGATTAAAAAAAGCTTTTATAAACTCTGGCTCGATACTTATTTATGAAATCGTAGCTATCGTATGTTCGTTTATATTACCCAGATTCATCCTGATCGAATTCGGTTCAACAGTGAATGGTCTGGTGCTATCTATAACGAGGTTTTTAAACATAAGTACGCTTTTGGATGCGGGTGTTGGAAGCGTAGCGAAAGCAGCACTATATAAGCCACTCGCAGAAAATGATAAAAACTTAGTTAGTAAAATTTACGTCTCAGTAAGTAAATTTTACAAAACTATCGGAATTATATTCTGCGTTTACACTGTAGCTGTAGCTTTTTGTATGCCATATATCAACGACTCAGGGCTAGATTATTCGTATGTCTTTTTTCTTACGTTTACTATTTCTGTATCAACACTTGCCCAGTTTATGATTGGCGCAACGAATTCGTCTTTGATTAATGCGGATCAAAAAGTGTATTTAATAACAAACGTTAACACAATAACGTTAATTTTGAATACTATCGTTTCCGTTATATTGATTAGTATCGGATGCAATATATTAATTGTCAAACTCTCAACGAGCATTATTTTTGCGATCAGACCGGCATTTGCATATTTCTACTGCAAGAAAAATTACGATATAGATTGGAGGGCTAAATATGATGAAGACCCAGTAAAACAAAAAAAAGATGGTTTTGCTCATCAACTTGCTGAAACTGTTCTTAATAACGTTGATGTTATCGTCCTCACAGCATTTTCAACATATTCGTTAGTTTCGGTATATTCCGTATATGCACTCGTAACTGACGGAGTCTCTAGAATGATTAGTTGTATGCGTTCTGGTATGGGAGCAATCTTTGGTAATATGTTAGTTACAGAGCCTTTAGACAAGGTCGAAAAAAAGTTTTCGGTTGTAGAGTTGATTTATATCGTTGTTTCAACCATAGTTTTCTCTTGTGCGCTGGTAATGATTATACCATTTGTTAAGTTATATACGAAGGGTATAAGCGATATAGACTATGCGCGACAAGCATTTGCTGTTGTATTCCTATTAAGTGCAATGCTTAATTGCCAGAAAGGTATATACCTGATGGTTATATATGCTGCCGGAAAATTCAAAGAAACAAAAAAGGCTGCATATACGGAAATGATAATCAATTTAGTGATTTCGGTGATTTTAGTATGGAAGTTTGATTTGTTGGGTGTAGCTATTGGTACACTTGTCGCGATGGCATACAGAATTCTGCATAGTATCATTTATACAAGAGGTACAATACTAAAGTGGGGGACAAGAAAGGCACTTGTTCGGTTGGCTTTGAGCTTAATAATTGCACTCGGATCAGTTTGGAGTTTTTCATATTTTAGTCATGCATATTATCAGTCATATGCTACTTGGGTTTTGTATGCTGCTGTTGTTTTTATAATATTAAGTGTAGTTACAATTAGCATTTTTGCCCTTCTGTATCGGCAAGATATGAAACAGGTTCTCAAATATGGCATAGGATTAGTTAAAAGAAAAAGCAAATAAACGGTCAAGGACCGCAATTTAAGGAGAAAACAGAAATGAAAAAAGTAATTACTGTAGGCGTATTTGATTATTTTCATCTGGGTCATCTCAGACTTTTTGAAAATGCTAAAAAGTTGGGCGACTTCTTGATTGTTGCAGTTCAGGATGGCGATTGTATCTTAAAAACTAAGCCTGATGCGAATGTTCTATATACGACAGAGCAGAGAATAGATCTTGTTAAGGCACTGCAAGTTGTAGATGAGGTTATTACTTATCAAGATGTCGATAAGACTTTACCAGAAGTTGATTTTGATGTGTTTGCAATCGGTGGGGATCAAACGCACGCAGGATTTCAGAGAGCAGTTAAATGGTGTGAAGAAAATGGCAAAGAAGTTGTTCGTTTACCACGTACTTCGGGCATATGCTCATCGGACATAAAACAGCAACTTGAGATATTGAAGTAAAAAATGCAATCGTACTCCACCTTATAAAGGAAACATTGATAGAATGTGTGGTAAATAAGTACTATCATTTCTGTATTTCCGCTATTAATATATTTTAGTTACAATGGTAACTTGACATTGCCAGAATTTACTATTAATATGTAAATGTATGACATTTTTTGACTTCTATGTAACTTTATTTTATTACATAAATTTTATGCTTATTCACGGACTAAACCGTTGAGTATAAGAACCAATGGGGATTAATAATTTTTTATCAAAAGGGAGGCAATATCATGAAAAGAAGTTACAAACACAAGATGAAGACGATACTTGCACAAGTATTGGTTTTCGCGATGGTAATGATGGCAGTAGCAGTGGCTCCGGCAGCATCTGTTAAGGCAGCCGCTAAACCTACTATAACCAAGGCTACACGTAATATTATTGAAGGGGATCTGTATGATCTTGGGGTTAAGAATCTTGCAAAAGGTTCTAGACTTACCTGGACGACCAGCAATAAAAAAGTAGCAACAGTTGATCAGGATGGTGTCGTAATAGCGAAAGGAAAAGGAAAAGCTACGATAACCTGTACTGTGACAGATGCTAAGAATAAGGTTTATAAGCTTACCTGCAAGATAACTGTTATCAGACCGGCTAAGAGAGTTTACATTACCAATGAGGCGACAGTACTTAATCTGGGTCAGAAATATGATCTGAATACACGATTAGTTCCTTCGTCCTCCAATGATACAATTACTTGGTCCAGCAGTGACAAGAAGATTGCCAATCCTGACAAGGATGGTAAATTTACAGCACTTGCGAAGGGGATCGTTACAATTACGGGTAAGACTTTATCCGGTAAAAAGGTTTCCTTAACCCTCGAAGTGATAGATGCAGAAGGCCTGGTAGTGAATCAGGAAGGTTTGAATAAGCTGCTTGGTACCGGTGTCGGATTAATCACGATTAAGACCGATGCTGCTGAGAATTTTGTTATTCCTAACGGCGATTATTCTAATCAGAAGCTGATTGTGGATGCTCCTAATTCTGATGTACATAATAATGGTATATTTGCTTCAATCGAAATAAAGAATATCAAGGCTAATACCTGGTACGAGGGTGCACAAGGTAACAAGATAGAGGTTACAGCGACTAAAGTTCGTATCATCGTCAATGCAGGTGCAAGTGCCGGTATCGAGATTAAGAGAGTTGGCTCAACAATTGTACTTGTCAATGATGGCGTTGTTACTGAGCTTAGTGTAGAAGCTGCAGCTAATATTGAGATCCTTGGTGCTTCCAAAGAGCCTGTTCCGGTAGTTACCAAAGTAGAGGGTATCAATATTACTTCCAATGTTCCCTTGGCACTGGATTGTAAGGAGAAAGTAACGTTAACTCTGAATAAAGGCGCAGAAGGAACTACAGTCAGTGTAGAAAGTCAGGATAAGGTTCCGACTATCTCCGGTACTGTAGCTGTAACGATTTCCGTAGGGCCGAAGGATGGAAGTAAACCGGCTGAGGTTATTATAAAGCAACCGGCAGCAGGACCTGCCCAGGGAGGCAGTGGTGGACCTTCAGGACCTTCAGGACCGACAGGACCTACCACAGCAACGATTAACAAAGGTACTGGCAACAGCTTCGTATTACCTGTAGAATATACAGCATTAACGGCGGTACAGGTTCGTTACGGTGCGGCTTCCTTCGATATCAGCTCTAGCATGCTGGCTACCCTGAAGGGCTTCCTATCCAATGATAATGCAACGATTACCGCCTGGAGAAATATCACTGATGCGACGAATAGTGATTTTATCGGATATAACGCACATGTTGTAGCGGTGTCAGGCTCAGGTGATTTGACGAAAGATGTTACCTTAACGCTGCCGATATTGGGTAGCAAAACATACAGAGTTACTGTTAATCCGAGCTCTAGCTCAGTTACAATAACAACTCCTGATCATAACACTTATACGATCACCAAGGGTGCTGATAACAGGACGCTGACGATTACCAATGCACCGTCTAGTTTATCCTTTGTAATTACATATTAAAGGTTATGCAAGGAAGATAATCATAATCAAAGGATTTTTCGTAGCGATACGAAGAATCCTTTGATATGCGTTAATGGATTTGAGGTGTCTATGAAGAAGATTCTTGCCGTTGGTATATTCATATGGTTGCTTTTCGGTACGGCTGTGGCATATGCCGGAACGCTGAATGCAAATGAGCAGATGGTGGTCAATGCCGCGAAAGGCCGGTTTGAGGTGGATGGAAAGATGTATGTCGCAGACAGCTCTTATGTCAAGCAATTGATTAGCTATCTCAGCTCGGACGGGCTTGATCTGACAGAAGATCAGGCGGAAGAGGCGATTGCTCAGATGTATGCCAATGTGCAGGAAGGTGTCGCACAGGGGTATCTGTTACCGATCGAAGATCAGAGCAATCAGGAAGAGAGCTCAAATGATCAGACAGATATCGTGACCTCCGTTGATGCGAACAACGATATTGTAGTTTCAGATCGTTCTTCCGGTGAGAGACTTATAGGACAGGGGGATACTGTTCCTTCTTCTGATATAATGAGTACGGATACAGGTTCTACTACCGTTGCTGATGAAGATACGATAATTAAGAATACAGGTTTTAATTTGAATAGAACCTTCTTTATTGCTGTAGGAGCAGCTATGTGTATGCTGATATGCATGATTGAAACGTTAAAATCCGATTTCTTCGCTCACAATGATGAATAAGCTGATACGGAGAATCTGGATTGATGTAAGGATGACCTTGCTGTTCACGGTATCAGGATTACTTGTAACCTATGTCGCCGGAGTTCCGGTTTTCTCTATGGTGTCTTCAGAGTGGAATATGATTACCATAAAGGGAGCCCCCGGATACCCGCAGGAGTATGTACCTCAGACTTCAAAGCTTGTGCTTGAACCAATGAGTACTTCTAATCAGAGCGAAATTAAAGTACCCGCACAAGGAGAAAGCTATGGGAATATTACCTGCGAAAGAATAGCACTGGCAGCACCGATTTATTATGGTGATACCGAGGACTGTCTCGAGAAGGGTGTAGGACAATATACCGGAAGTGGTTTGCCGGGAGAAGGTAAGCCAATACTGATCGGAGGCCACGACGTAACCTTCTTTGCTCCTTTAGAACAGATTGAAGTAGGAGATAGCTTGGTGATTACGACCGGTTTTGGAGACTATCAATATGAGGTTACCGAGATAAAAACTGTGGAGAAGGTCGATTACACTGTATATGATCTGACATTACCGAAGGAACAGTTGATTCTGTATACCTGTTATCCCTTCGGACAGGTAATCGGGGAACGCTCCGGCAGGTATTTTGTATTTTGCGAAAGAAAACAGGCTGCAGAAGATACAACACAATAACAGGGGGAGAGCTATGGAGCGAAAGAAAAAGCTGAAACAGAAGGGAATTAGCCTGATGTTTACTTTTATATTGACCTTATTGCTTATTGTTTTGTTGGTATGTCTGGATTTGAATTTTGGTGTATTTCATGATAAGAGTATCATCAGAAAGGTGAACGAAAGCAATTATTATAATGAGATATATAAAGAGCTGAATAAGAAGGCAGAAAAGCTTGTAACTGAGGCAGGATTTCCGGTATCGGCTCTACAGGATGTCATTACCCTTGAGCGGGTATACATCAATGGCAAGCAGTATGTTGAGACTACTTTACGCGGTGAGAAGATGGAGATTTCTACCGTGAAGCTGCAGGATAAGCTACTGGAGAATATGAATGAATATCTTGCCGGCAGCAATATTCTCCTGAACAAAGAACTGACTTCCGGAATGGAAGGTCTGGCAACTGATATTGACCGGATGTATCAGCAGGGAATACGCTTGGAATATATCCGTTATCTTGCGGAATATCGTCTGAAATACCTTTCCTTTATCAGATGGTTCCTGCCTGGCATCCTTTTAATGATCGGGGCCGTTAGTTATTTTCTTATTAGAATGCATCCTTTTCGGCATAGAGGAATTCGGTATATCGATTATGCTTTAAATGCAGCATCGCTGTTGGCGATCGGGACAGCTGTTTATATGTTACGAAGTGGGTTTGTCAAACAAACGGGGATTACTCCGGAATACTATAGGAACTTCCTTTCCCTATCCTTACGATGGGACTATCAGGTGTTATTGTATTTGGGGTGTATAGGTGTGGCAATCTCGCTTGTATTGATTACACTGATCGGATTTATGAAGAACAGGATAAGCGCTTAGTTTATACTTGATGTTGAGTAATAGGAAGTAGGGTGTTATGGGTAGAGCGGGAGATTATATCGATATTCATTCCCATATCCTTCCGGGAGTAGATGATGGTTCACCGGATATGGAGACAACGGTTCGAATGTTGAAGCAGGCTGTGGAGCAGAATGTTGAGACTATGATAGCCACACCTCATTATCGTATTGGAGGAGAGAATCTTCCTGTGACAGAGCTGATGAGGATAAGGGATCAGGTACAGGATGAGGCACGGAAGATTAGTAAGGAGTTCAGACTCTTCCTTGGCAATGAACTGCTATATAGTGAATCCATTCTGGAAGCTCTGAAGACAGGAAATGCATTAACATTAGCCGGGAGCAGATATGTTCTGGTTGAGTTTGAAGTCAAAGAGGATTATAGAAAGATTTATAAGGGCTTGGGCATCCTCGTGAACGCGGGTTATACCCCTATCCTTGCCCATATCGAGAGATACAGATGTCTTCACAGGAAGACGGAACTGCTGAAGGAACTGATTGAGCTGGGCTGTTATCTTCAAATGAACAGCAATTCGCTGCTCGGCAATCTGTTAACAGAAGCACATTTTAATAGGAAACTGGTTGATCAGAGGTTGATTCATTTTATTGGCAGTGACTGTCATGACAGTGTTGTGAGAGTGCCCAGGATGAAAGCAGTGGCAGAAGTACTTCGCAAGAAAAAGAAGATCAGGCTGATTACTCTATTACTAAGGGAAAATCCCTCAAAGATTTTGGAGAACTCGTATTTATAAAGGAGCTTAACATGAACAAGCATTCAAACGAAGAAATCGAGATTGACTTAATTGAAATCTTTTACTTATTAAAACATCAGTTATGGATTGTTCTACTTTCGGGTATCATATGTGCCTCTATGGCGGGTCTGATCAGCAGTTTTCTTCTTACCCCGAACTATACCTCGAGAACACAGCTGTACATACTCAGTAAATCAACTTCAATCACGAGTCTGGCAGATATCCAGCTTGGTACTCAATTAACACAGGATTATATGGTGCTGGTTAAAAGCCGGCCGGTGGTAAACAAGGTGATTGAGAATCTTGGACTAGACATGGAATATGAGGATATGCTTGATTATATCAGTATATCCAATCCGACCAACACACGGATTTTGGAGATACAGGTGGAATATCCGGATGCTTATCTGGCGAAGGAGATTGTCGACGATTTTGCCAAGGTTTCGGCAAGCCAGATAGCTAAAATTATGGATGTCGCAGAACCAACCATTGTTGAAGAAGGTTACATGCAGCCTGATCCTTCCAGTCCGAATACACCCCGGAATATTGTTATCGGAGGTCTTATCGGTGTATTTCTTGCGGCTGGGGTCGCAATTGTTCTGTATTTACTGGACGATACGATTAAGGATGCTGATGATATAGAGAAATATCTTGGATTAACCAACTTAGGGTTAATACCGGTTGAATCTAACGGAGTCAAACAAAGCGAGCTTGACAGAAAAAAGAAGAAACGGCAGAAGAAAGCGCTTGCCAGGAAAGGTAAGAGGTAAGGGTCGTGAAACAAATCATTTTTACGAAAAGAGCTGAACTGGACTATAGAGCGAATGAGGCATATAAGACATTAAGAACGAATATTCAATTTTGTGGTGATGAGATCAAGGTAATTATGATGACCAGCTGTACACCGAATGAAGGGAAATCAAGTGTGTCCTTTAACCTGGCTGTTTCTTTCGCGGAAGCAGGCAAGAAGGTGATCCTTGTCGATGCGGATTTAAGAAAGTCAGTTCTGGTGGGTAGATATAAGGTAGGAGAGATCGAAGGCGGCTTATCCCACTACCTGGCGGGACAGAGTCCTCTGATTGATGTTATGTATCAGACGGATATTGCAAATATGGATATCATTTTTTCGGGAACCTATAGTCCCAACCCCGCGGAATTGTTAAGTCATGCACGTTTTACGGAAATGCTCACAAGTCTTCGCGAGGAATATGATTATGTGATTATTGATACACCTCCGCTGGGTTCCGTAATAGACGGAGCGATTGTTGCAAAGGTTTCCGACGGTGCCATCATGATTGTCGAAGCGAATATGATCTCTTACCATTTTGCCAAGGATGTGAAAGAGCAGCTTGAGAAATCCAACTGCAGAATCCTTGGGACAATCCTAAATAAAGTTCCTGTAGATAAGAACGGCTATTATGGTAAATACTACTATGGCAAATACTCAAGTAAGTATTATGGAAAATATTATGGTAAGTATGGAGAAGAATAAATTGTCGTCAATGCCTTATTATACTTGGAAAAGTGCTTGACACACCCGGCAACATGTAAT
>JAEZLY010000170.1 GCA_023414985.1 Bacillota bacterium
CCACTGATTATGGCCGAATCAGCTGCTTACTATCGGAGAAATTTCATCAATGAGCTGGAACGCAATGGGATATCACCAAAAATCATTCTCGAAACAGATAGTATTCAGGCAATAAAGAACTTAACGGAAAGCAGCCTTGGAGTCTGTGTTCTGCCCAAAACAGCTGCGGACGTTGAAATCAGGGAAGGAAAGCTGGTAAAACTGGATTATGTCTGTGATTATGATATCAGATCACAAATTATCTGGCACCGTGATAAATGGCTTTCCACTGGGATGAAGGAAATTATCCGTATAGCGGAAATGGTTATCAATACCTTTTGATATTGATAAAACCATTGTCCTAACTCAATAAAAGAACCATCATTCTTGCATCAGCCTAATTCCAGGGTCATAGGACAGATATGTTCCGCGGGCACGATCCTCAGCTTCGGGTAATTCTTTCTTAATTCAAGGATATTCCTGCGGTTATGACCGATTACCTGGGATAAGTCCTTTGGATTGCACAGAATGGTGATATCCGTACCTTTGTCCGGCAGAAAGCCCGGATCATACAGCATGGCTTTCATACGGTCCAGAAAGCAGGCACCTTCCACCAGCTGCCGGAAGGAGGGATGAAAGGGACCATATAAGACTTCCTTACCTTCCGTAATCAGATCGGTCGGCTGAAGGCCCATTCGGATAACCGATATCCTGCTGTCCAGAAATACCTGATACATTTCCTTTGTCCAGTCAACCGCCTCGTCTAAGGTTAGCGGATGATAGCTTCCCTTCTCACAAAGCTTCAGCAGCTCCGTATCTCTGATGACAAGCGTTGGATAGATCCTTACAAAGTCCGGTTTTAAGAAAGCCGCGAGTTTTGCAGAGCGAACGGAACGTTCCTTCGTATCCTCCGGCAACCCCACCATCAATTGAATTCCCAGCTGAAACCCGTAGGCTTTGATCAAGCTCACTGCCTCATAGACATCCTTCAGCTGATGCCCGCGGTTTGCCGCCAGAAGCACCTCATCAGCGAAGGATTGGACTCCTAACTCAATGGTATCGACTTCATAGCGCTTTAGTCTGTCCAGAACCTCAATAGAAATATAGTCCGGCCTGGTTGAAAGGCGGATCGCATGTATTCTGCCTGCTTTTTTATACCCAACTGCCAGCTTTAAATAATCCTCCTGAAGCTCTGCCTCAATCCCGGTAAAGCTTCCGCCAAAGAAGGCAAGTTCGATCCGAGTCCCTTCCTCCAGGGAGGAAGTATAGGTGTCTACCTGTCCGGATACCTCCTGAACAGTCATGGCTTCAACCTTTGCTGTAATCTTCCTCTGATTACAGAAGACACAATCATTGGGGCAGCCTTGATGGGAGATAAAGATGGGGATATTCACATGCTTTTGGTGGCAGGCGTCTATCCCGGCTGTATCCTTCCGATGCTCTAGAACAAGAACAGAACCGATATCTGTCAGAGGATAATCGGGATAATAAATCAGCTTTTTCTGTTCGCTTTCTATAAATTCTTTTATTCTGAGGAAATCCGGGTGCTTCCTTAAGTCACCGTGAAAGACAATTGCATCCTCAAAGCTGGCGGAGGCACCACCAAGAAATCCATGGTCATAGCCGTCCAACAGGACATTGCCCGGCTGGATCAACAGTACTTTTATATAGTCCTTCGCTGCCTCATAGATACCCCGGTCACTGGTGATGATACTATGATTGCTGACCACTACAGTCGAGCATTTTGTATATCCCTGTCTGACAGGAATCAGACATTTGTTGGTATAGGTACTGTGTTCCAGCAGAAGAGGAGCAGTATCTTTGAGCTTATGCATCAGGAATTTCGATGTGACGACTGCATTATAGGCTATATCCTCAGGATAGGAGGAGGTAAGCTCTGTATGTTCGGTAATATAAGGGATGCCAAGCTCCGCCAATTGCCTGTATATGTCTTTATGAGCATTTTCATCTATGAGTAAGGTATCATCGACAGTTGATAATATAAGATCCGCATGGCTCTTAATCCTTGGATCGAATCTGTCGTCTCCGGGAATAAGGATGAAGGTACCCCGTTTCCTCATATCCTCTACAAACACCGGATTAGCTGTTTCAGATAAAAAAATGATATTCATCGCTCTCGTTCCTTTCTGGTTTATTGTAACACCGTAGGCTTTATTGTACAACTTATAGTTGAGCCATAGGGAGCGGCCTCGCTTCCGGAGAAAGGACTATTTCTAAAGAATTGATTAATTACAAAATTATATGGAAAAATACATAAATAGAAACATAAAGTTAACAATACTTACCAAGTAAATTAATATTATCGTAAGGAATAATAAAAAGGGGTATGTTATAATAATACGGTAAGTGGCAGACATATTTAGACATAATAGGAAGAGATAATCATCTCTGATATGAAATGAGAGGTTCATAATGATAAGGCGAAACCAGAATCCTAAAAAACAGGGGCCAAATAAGTCAAAACGGCTGATAACGACAATTGCAATGGAAGTTGTGATACTGCTGGCACTGTTTGGAATATATCGTTGGTATGTTACCATGAAGGCGGACGAAGGTCCGGATACAAAAGCAGAAGCTCAACAGGATACGAAAGCTTCGGATCACACAAAGAAACCCGGAGATGTGACTCCGGGAACAGACGCTATCAAGGAAGAGAACCGTGAGGACACGCTGACACCCGAGGAACAGGCGGCTTTAGAACAACAGAAAAAACTTCAGCAGGAAGTGAAAGACAGGGAAGATCTGATTGGTAGGGCTGACCGTCTTGCACTCGGCTATCAATATGACGAAGCGGTAGAGCTCCTAAAGGCATATAAAGGGCCGGAAGGGGATTATTCGGTATATCCTGTTCTGACAGAGGCCGTCAATCGGTTGGAGAAGGAGAAGAGCGAGCTGGTGTTGTATGGAGGCTCTTATGAGTCCATTACCCAGATCAATCATATCTTTTTCCACTCCTTAGTGGCAGATCCCAAGAAAGCCTTTGACGGAGACGGCAGATCCAAGGGCTATAATATGTATATGGCTACCATCAAGGAATTTAATAAGATAATCGAAAAGCTTTATGCAGATGGTTATGTTCTGGTTAATATGTCGGATCTGACGAAAAGGATAAAAAATGAGGACGGTTCAAGCTATGAAGCAGCTGAGCTCTATCTGAGAAATGGGAAGAAACCCTTTGTTCTGTCCATTGATGATGTCAGTTATTACGCATATATGGACGGAGACGGTTTTGCAAATAGAATTATTATTGACGGAAATGGAAAGTCAGCCTGTGAGATGAAAACGGCGGATGGTACCATTACCACAGGTGACTATGATATCGTTCCTATCCTGGATAGGTTTGTCGAGGAGCATCCGGATTTTTCCTACCGAGGTGCGAAGGGACTGATTGCATTGACCGGTTATGAAGGTATTCTCGGTTACCGTACCAATGACAAGAAGTCACCCACCTATAAGGCGGACAGAAAGACTGCAAAACAGGTTGCTGATGCCCTGAAAGCGGAAGGGTGGGAATTTGGTTCCCACAGCTGGGGGCATAAGAATATGCAGACGGAGTCTCTGGAGTTGTTGAAACGGGATACAAAAAGGTGGATGGATGAGGTGGAGCCACTGATTGGTAAGACGGATGTCTATGTATTCCCGTTCGGATCGGATATCGAGCATACGGTCGGACTGTATACCAGTGATAAATATCATTTTCTGAAGCAGCAGGGCTTTACTGTCTTCCTAAATGTGTATTCCAAGCCCTGGATGCAGATCAGAAAGGATTACGTCCGGATGGGCCGCCGGCCGATCGACGGGCAGGCGATGCTGCAATTTCCGGAACGCTTGAAGGACTTATTCAATCCGGCGGAGGTAATTGACCCGGACCGACCGCCGCAGAACTGGTAGGCGGATCGTTGAGCCGTTGCATTTTAGTAATTTATGATTTTGCTGAATAATCTATTTTATTCGAGTTTTTACTACGACGCTCGTACCAGAGGCTGTTGTATAATGTGATTATCATTCAGGTAAGAATAGCAGGCACCCCTCACACACAGGTTGTCGGACATCCCGCCGATATGGTATGTCATAATCGAACATAAATGTTCGCTTCTGCCATACAATATCAGCAAGCTGTCCGTCAAACAGTGCATTATGGGGTGCCTGCTATTCTTACCTGAATTGATCAATCATTTCGCAACAGCCTCTGACAGGTACACGACTCTGCAGTAAAAACTCTCAAAAGACATATTGCTCCGGCAAAATCATGAATGAATGAGCCACAACGGCTGACGGATGCCGCCAGGACGTGGGAAAACCGTTATATTAGCAAGTTTTTAGGATTGTCTCAGGTTATCACTGGTATTTTTAGATGAAGGTTATTATTAGGAGAAGTGTTTGGCATAGATTGAGGGTATGATTATAAAGAATAAGTGGTTACTGATCGATGCACGTCTTATTGACAAGTATTTGCGAGTAGAATATGATATTTATTGTAGTAGTTTTATTATTACGTAACGTGATTTTGTTATTTGATAGATAGGAATGCCTTCGGGTATGACATAGATTGGACTTTCGTTCGTCTATACTTGGAAGGAAAGGAGGCAGAATATGAATTTTACGCATTTACATGTACATACGGAATACAGCCTGCTGGACGGCTCCGGCAAGATCAAGGAAATGGTGGCGCGTGCCAAGGAGCTGGGAATGGATAGTCTTGCGATTACTGACCATGGCGTCATGTATGGCGTCATCGATTTTTATAAAGCCTGTATGCTGGAAGGTATTAAACCGATTATCGGATGTGAGGTCTATGTGGCCCCGAATTCCAGATTTGACCGTGAGGTTGGAGCCTCCGAGGAGCGTTATCATCACCTGGTATTGCTTGCAGAGAATAATACCGGATACCAGAATCTGATAAAGATCGTCTCCAGAGGTTTTCTGGAGGGCTTTTATTATAAACCGAGAATTGATTATGAGGTATTACAGCAATACAGCGAGGGAATCATCGCCTTGAGTGCCTGCCTGGCCGGAGAGGTTGCCACGAATATCCGGAGGGGATTCTATGCAGAGGCAAAGGCAGCTGCGTTAAAGTTACAGAGTATCTTCGGGGAGGATCATTTCTTCCTGGAGCTGCAGGATCACGGAATGCAGGAGCAGAAGACGGTGAATCAGGGCTTGCTGCGTTTATCCCAGGATACCGGGATAAAGCTGGTTGCGACCAATGATGTCCATTATACCTTTGCGGAGGATGCGGATCCCCATGATATCCTGCTTTGTATCCAGACCCAGAAGAAAGTATCCGATGAGAACCGGATGCGTTATGAGGGGGGTCAGTATTATCTCAAATCTCCTGAGGAGATGCTGGAGCTCTTCCCCTATGCGAAGGAAGCGCTGCAGAATACTTATGATATTGCGAGTCGTTGTAATGTTACGATTACCTTCGGAGAATATAAGCTGCCGGTCTATCCGGTTCCGGCTCCTTTCACTGCCTTTGAATATCTGACAAAGCTTTGTGAGGAAGGACTGGAGGAGCGGTATCAGCCGGTAACTCAGGAGTTGAAAGAGCGTTTGGTTTATGAACTGGATACCATCCGTAATATGGGCTTTGTAGACTATTTCCTGATAACCTGGGATTTTATCAAATATGCCAGAGACAACAACATCAGCGTTGGACCCGGACGAGGCAGTGCCGCAGGTTCGATCGTATCCTATTCCCTACATATCACGGATATCGACCCGATCAAATATAATCTGCTGTTCGAGCGTTTCTTAAATCCGGAGCGTCTGACCATGCCCGATATCGATATTGACTTCTGCTTCGAGCGAAGACAGGAGGTCATCGAATACGTAACCGCCAAATACGGTAAGGATAAGGTGGTGCAGATCGTAACCTTCGGAACGATGGCTGCGAGAGCGGTGATCCGGGATGTGGGACGAGCATTGGATCTGCCCTACGCCCAGGTGGATACGGTTGCCAAGATGATACCCACTGAACTTGGTATTACGATTGAGAAAGCATTGGCTGCCAATAAAGATCTGAACCAGCTTTATGAGACCAATAGTGAGGTAAAATACTTAATCGACATGTCTAAAAGACTGGAAGGTCTTCCGAGACATACCTCAATGCACGCTGCAGGTGTCGTCATCGGTAAGGAAAGTCTCGATGAATATGTGCCGCTTTCCCGTTCCTCCGATGATTCCGTCACAACCCAATTCACGATGACAACCTTGGAAGAGCTTGGACTTTTAAAGATGGACTTCCTTGGATTACGTACTCTTACCGTAATACAGAATGCAGAGGCATTGATCAATAAACGTAATAAGAGTACAGGTACGAATGAATTCGACATCAAAAAGATAGATTATAATGATCAGAAGGTATATGATCTGATTTCCTCCGCCAAGACAGAGGGTATCTTCCAGTTGGAAAGTGCGGGAATGAAGAGCTTCATGAAGGACTTGAAGCCCCGGAACTTAGAGGATATCATAGCGGGAATTGCTTTATACCGTCCGGGCCCGATGGAATTCATCCCTAAGTATGTCAAGGGAAAGAACGAGGCTGGGCATATCGCCTATGAATGTCCTCAGCTGGAGCCGATCCTTTCTCCGACCTATGGCTGTATCGTATATCAGGAGCAGGTTATGCAGATTGTACGTGATCTGGCCGGTTACAGCTATGGACGAAGTGATCTTGTACGGCGTGCCATGTCCAAGAAGAAGGAATCCGTGATGATCAAGGAGCGGAAAGCCTTTGTCTACGGTAATGAAGAGGAGGGTGTTCCGGGCTGTATCAAAAACGGTATTCCTGAAGCCGTCGCCAACCATATCTATGATGAGATGATGGATTTTGCGAAATACGCCTTCAACAAGTCCCATGCAGCTGCTTATGCCGTCGTATCCTATGAGACAGCTTACTTAAAATGTTATTATCCGGTGGAGTTCATGGCAGCGCTCATGACCTCCGTCATTGAAAATCCGGGCAAAGTCTCGGAGTATATCTATACCTGCAGACAGATGTGGATTGAGATTCTTCCTCCCGATATCAATGAAGGGGATGCTGTATTTACCGTGAAGGACGGCGCAATCCGCTATGCATTATCCGCAATCAAAGGGGTCGGCAAGCCTGTGATAGATGCGATTGTAGCAGAAAGAGAAGAAAATGGGGCGTTTCAGAGTCTGAAGGATTTTGCAACACGCCTGTCCGGCAAGGAAGTAAATAAGAGAACCATCGAAAGCTTCATCAAAGCCGGTGTATTCTCTAATCTTCACCCGAATCGCAGACAGCTGATGATGAATTATGTACAGATCCTCGATGACATTGCGGCGGACAAGAAGAAATCCCTGACCGGACAGATGACCCTGTTCGATTTTGCGGAAGAAGAGGATAAGAACGACTATGAAATGGCAATGCCGGAGATTGCAGAATACAATAAGGAGCAGCTGCTGGCATTTGAGAAAGAGGTGCTCGGAATCTATGTCAGCGGGCATCCGCTGGAGGAATACGAGCTTCGGATCAAGAGAAATGTTACTGCTAATTCCAATGATTTTATGATTGATGAGGAAATTGATAGACCGAAGGTGATTGACGGCAATCAAGAGGTTATCGGCGGCATGGTTACCTCAAAGACAGTGAAGACGACCCGCAGCAACAGCATGATGGCTTTTATCACGCTGGAGGATTTATTCGGCAACGTAGAGGTTATAATATTCCCGAAGGACTATGAGAAATATAAATCCATGATAGAGCCTGACCAGAAAATCTTCGTCCGCGGTAAAGTAACCGTGGAAGAGGAGAAGGCAGCTAAGCTGATTTGTCAGGACATCATTCCGTTTGACAGCATACCGCAGGAGGTTTGGATCAAATATCAGAGCCTCGCGGACTTCCAGAAAGACGAGCAATCCCTGTACACCCTGCTGGATCAGTATGATGGTAACGATATGGTCGTTATATACTGTGAAGCAGAGAAATGCATGAAAAAACTTCCAAAAAGCAGAAGCGTAAAGGCAGATAAAGACCTTATTCAGCGGCTGATTACAATATATTCGGAAGAAAATATACGAATTACAGAAAAGAGTATTGAAAAACAGGGAAAAATGGATTAGAATACTGTAGTCTTTAGTTGTTGATGAAGCGGAGGTATAACAATGGGAAATGTTAAGACGATTGGCGTGTTGACCAGTGGCGGGGATGCGCCGGGCATGAACGCCGCTATCAGAGCAGTGGTTAGAACTGCCTTGGCGTCAGGTTGTAAAGTAAAGGGTATCATGAGAGGATACTTAGGCTTATTAGAAGAAGATATCATTGATATGGATGCAAGAAGTGTATCCGACATCATTCAGAGGGGCGGTACAATTCTTTATACCGCACGCTGCTTAGATATGCTTAAACCGGAGGTTCAGGATAAAGCAGCAGAAATCTGCAGAAAGCATGAAATTGACGGTTTGGTAGTCATCGGCGGTGACGGTTCCTTTAAGGGAGCTCAGCAGCTCGCCAGAAGAGGCATCAATGCAATAGGTATTCCCGGTACAATCGATCTTGATATTGCCTGCACCGATTATACCATTGGTTTTGACACAGCAGTCAATACTGCAATGGAGACAATCGATAAGGTAAGAGATACCTCTACTTCCCATGAGAGATGCAGTGTTATTGAGGTTATGGGAAGACATGCAGGTTATATCGCTTTATGGTGCGGTATCGCGAACGGAGCGGAAGATATTCTGCTTCCGGAGCGCTATGATTATGATGAGCAGAGAATTATCAACAGCATCATCGAGAAACGTAAAAAAGGTAAAAAGCATTACATCATCGTAAATGCCGAAGGAGTGGGTGATTCCAACGGTATGGCGAAGAGAATAGAAGCTGCAACCGGTATGGAGACCAGAGCTACCATCATCGGACATGCGCAGCGAGGCGGCAGCCCTACAACGAGAGATCGTGTGTATGCGTCCATGATGGGAGCAAGAGCAGTTGATCTTCTGGTAGAAGGCAAGACGAAGAGAATCGTCGGCTATAAGGATGGCCAATTCGTAGATTTTGATATTGAAGAAGGTCTGGCGATGACGAAGGACATTGATCAATATATGTACGACTTATCAATCAGACTCTCCAAGTAAACAGAGCTGTTTGAATACAAAAGGGTAGTATTTTTCACCTGAGAATTTCAATACAGGATGGATAAGATTAGTGTATTATAAGCTGGTTAATAATTGCAGAAGGCAATTACTAATCAGCTTTTTCATAAAACAGAGTTTTGTTTCATATTTAGGACTGCGGAAACCAAAGGAGGAATAATCATATGTATCTAGTAAGTGCGTGTCTGGCCGGAGTACAATGCCGCTATGACGGAAGAAGCTATGAGAATCAGACTGTTGTTGATCTGGTAAACAGGGGAGAAGCAGTTCCCGTCTGTCCGGAGCAGCTGGGAGGGTTGACAACGCCGAGAGTGAGCAGTGAGATCATCGGAGATAAGGTGATGAGTAAGGAGGGCCGGGATTGTACTGCAGAATTTACACTTGGTGCTGAGAGAACCTTGGCGATCGCGAAAGCGCTGGGGATTAAAAAGGCTATCTTAAAATCAAAAAGTCCTTCCTGCGGCTGTGGGAAAATCTATGACGGAACCTTTTCCGGAACACTGGTGGACGGTTACGGTAAAGCTGCAGAATTACTGAGAAAGCACGGGATTGAAGTGGTTACAGAGAACGAAGTGGAAATATCATAAACGTATGTAAGAAATGATGCTTTATATTGTTAGAGTTAGGGGTGGGAAATTGAATAACAGAACGAAAAAGCTATTATCCTATTATAAACCGCATCGGGGACTGTTCTTTGCTGATATGTTCTTTGCGCTTATTGCAGCAGGGATATCCCTCATATTTCCGATGATTGTCCGATACATTACGAACGATGTACTCGCGAAGAATGAGATGGATCAGGCAGCACCGCTCATCCTTCGGATGCTGTTTGTCATGCTTGGACTGGCGGTTTTGGAGTTTGTGAGTAACTACTTTATCGCGTATAAGGGTCATATCATGGGGGCACGTATGGAATTCTCCATGCGCAATGACCTCTTTGAACATTTCCAGAAGTTGTCCTTTAATTATTATGACAATCAGAAGACAGGGCAGCTGATGTCCAGAATTACCAACGATCTGTTCGATATCTCGGAGCTGTGCCATCACGGCCCGGAGGATATCGTCATCTCAATCATTAAGATGGTGGGTGCCTTTGTCATTCTGATCAGAATTAACATTCCACTGACCTTATTGGTGTTTGCTTTCCTTCCGCCGATGTTCGTTTTTGCTTATTATATGAGAGGGAAGATGAATCGGGCATTCCGTAAGAACCGGGAGAGAATAGCCGAAATCAACGCGAAGGTGGAGGATAATCTGTCCGGAATTCGGGTGGTCAAATCCTTTGCCAATGAAGATATGGAAATTGATAAATTTCATGAGAGTAATTCGCGTTTTGTGGAAAGCAAGCGCAACAGCTACTGGAATATGGCAGCATTTCATTCCGGGCTCGGTCTGTTTACCGCATTCATCAATGTGGCAATGATCGCAGGCGGCAGTCTCTTTATCTCAAAGGGCTTCATCGGAATCAGTGACCTTTTGACCTTCCTGCTTTATATTAATACCCTGATCGACCCTGTACGAAAGCTGATTAATTTTACGGAGACCTTCCAGAATGGTATCACAGGCTTTGAACGGTTTTATGAAATTCTGATGATTCTTCCTGATATCCAGGATAAGCCGAATGCTGCGGAATTAAAGCAGGTAAAGGGTAGGATTGTTTTTGAACAGGTTGCCTTCAAATATAATGACACTGTTTCCGAGGTATTCCGTAATATCAACCTGACGGTGGAAGCGGGAGATTACATAGCACTGGTCGGTTCCTCCGGCGTGGGCAAGACTACGATGTGCAGCCTGATTCCCAGATTTTATGAGGTGTCTGATGGAAGTATCACGATTGACGGTAAGGATATCCGGGATATTACGATGAAATCCCTGCGTAGAAATATCGGTGTCGTACAGCAGGAGGTATATCTGTTCGCGGGAACTGTCATGGATAATATCCGCTACGGCAAACCGGAGGCTACTGAGGAAGAGATTATCGAAGCGGCGAAGAATGCAAATGCCCATGAATTCATCCGGGAGCTGCCGGACGGATATAATACTTATATCGGACAGCGCGGGATCAAGCTCTCCGGTGGGCAGAAACAGAGATTAAGCATCGCGAGAGTGTTCTTAAAAAATCCCCCGATTCTGATTTTTGATGAGGCAACCTCCTCTCTGGATAATGAAAGTGAGAAGGTAGTTCAGGATTCTCTGGAGAAGCTGGCAAAGAACAGAACGACCTTTGTTATTGCGCACAGGCTCTCTACTATCAAGAATGCGAAGAAGATACTGGTACTCACGGAGGAAGGGATCAAGGAGACCGGTACTCATGAGGAGCTGCTCGCGCAGAATGGAATCTATGCCGGACTTTATCGTATGACCTATAAAAAGAAAGACCAGGATTGATCCGAAGGGTTGAACCGCTTAGCAGGAGTATCATGCTAAGCGCATGATAAGGAATTATAGTAAGGCTGGAATATGTATGAAATATTTACAAAATGTTCATACATATTCCGGCTGTTTTTATGGAACGCTTTTCATTATCGTAGCGTCTAATAGTTAAGAAAGGAAAGATAGCTGTTTATTGCATCCAATTTTATCATTTACATCGTCTAGTGATACATGTATACTATATTTTAGCTATGCAAGAAAATTCGAGGCAGACGATAATAATAAGGTATAGTATAGGGGGATAT
>JAEZLY010000188.1 GCA_023414985.1 Bacillota bacterium
TCTTGATTCAGTATATCTACTATTTCATCTTCTGACATGATCTGATAGATATCCACCCCGGAATTTCTCATACCATCCATGATTTTCTTCGTTTCCTCCGAAACATCGTCACTGACAAATAAGATACAGATATGGTTTCCTCCCGAAACTGCCTTCAAGGCCTCCAGATACAATTCCTTGGTAAGGCTGTGGGTAGCAGCTACATAGAACGCACCCTCTCCGTTACGCAGTAAGTGTTCTCCCAGAATTACACTGACCGGAAGCTCACTCTTAAAATTAATGCGGACACAGGCTTTATAAAATACATTAAAGTCCTCTTTGGAAGTAATATCAACCTGCTGCAAACCGCCTAATTCGTATAAGATTCGGGAAGGTGTTCCTCTTTGTGCATAAAAGTTCGCGATTGCAAGAACACTCTCGATAATCTTGTCTTCAGCAATAACGACCTTAAGCTCCTCCTCCTTGATCTTCATCAGGTCCATGAGCAGGACGATATCTGCTTTCGGAATATGCTGATACTTTCTGGTGATCAGAGTGTGAAGACGAGCCGTAGACTTCCAGTGGATACGCTTCCTGCTGTCTCCGGGAAAATACTTTCGAACCTCCGTATCCAGCTCTTCCTCTGCTGAATTAGAAAACCGCATAGGGTTCTTTACGTCACTTTGCGGCGGAGCAATTCCCAGCCTTTCGAGCGGAACCACCCTTGGCAGTACCACTGCCTTCAGCTTGGTAACAATCGGATAGGTAATATTGAAGAGATATAAAAAATCCGTAACTTCAATGGAATCTACACCAACATAATATTCTCCCCGGTAATTACATTTGATTCTTGTCTCAAGACGCTCGCTCTCACTGGGCAGAAGGCTGTATTCAGCAATTTTCCCTGCTGCTTCTATGGTAGATTTATCGCTTAAGAAATTCACCTTTACATTACGGAAGGTAATATAGTCCTCATTGGCAATCACGAAGGAATAGTTCGTCCAGTCACCTTTGACCACCAGATAGGCATCCATGGACTGATAAATCTTAAACCGGAAATATACATAAAGGGTATATAAGAAGGACATCACCGGAATTAACAGTGTCAGATAAAAAAGAGCATATGAAATATTACCTCCGTAGTAGGACGCAAAAATACTGCTTCCGATGATTGCTCCTGCAAAAATCAATCGATTAATCTTCATACCATCCCCCCTGCTGCCTTCAATACAGCGAACGCCATCCCTTTCAAATACACTAACATTACATACCTACCCTTTGAGTTAGTTTGTGCCGAGTGTACTTGCACAATCTGGTTTCGCAGGCACAATTCACACTATTCCGCCTGTTGCTGCGCAAACACGGGCACAGGAACCTTCGCCACAATATTCTTTAATATCTTCTCCACCTTGGTCTGGGCTAATCTTGCTTCCGGTGACAGAATAATTCGATGGGAAAGTACAGGTTGGATCAGCTTCAGGATATCATCCGGAATACAGTAATTCCTTCCGTTCACATAAGCATTGGCCTGGGCAGCACGAAGCAGCGCCAGGGTGGCCCTGGGGCTGGCACCAAGAGCAATATTGCTGTCCTTTCTGGTCTCAGCGGTAATCTTCGTAACAAAAGTGACCAGATCCTGATTCACCTTGACCGCCTCTACCTCCTGCTGCATCTGCAGAACAGCTTCTCCGTCAACGACTGACTCGAGCTTCTTCGTAAGCTGGTGATTTAAGAAACGGTCCGCCATGATCTTCTCGTCATTCAGCTGAGGGTACCCGATGGATATTTTCATCATAAAGCGGTCCAGCTGTGCTTCCGGAAGATTATAGGTACCGAGATAATCAATGGGATTCTGTGTTGCGATTACCATAAAGGGTCTGGGGATCGGATAAGTCACACCGTCAACGGTAACCTGCTTTTCCTCCATCGCCTCAAGCAGACTGGCCTGTGTCTTCGGTGAGGTACGGTTGATTTCATCCGCGAGGATAATGTTATTTACGATCGCGCCCTTGGAATATTCGAATTTACCTGTCTGCAGGTTATAAATCGATAAGCCGGTCACATCACTCGGCAGGGTATCCGGAGTGAATTGGATTCGAGTAAACCCACAGTGAATGGTCTGCGCTACCGTCTTCGCCAAAGTAGTCTTCCCTACCCCGGGAACATCCTCCAGCAGCAGATGCCCGCCTGCCAACAAAGTAATCAGTGTATATTCTATGACTTCTCTCTTTCCGACAATAATCTGTTCCATATTATGTATCATTTCAGTTACTCTCTTTTGATTCTCCATCCTCTACCCCTCTTCTTACCCTTTTATAGTAAACCTTTCCATTATTATACTTTAGCTATATTATACAATGCAAGGTAAGAATTACATAAGATTTTGTACTTTTTATTGAATCCTTGTCTTCTTTTTCCAAATACGCTACTGATGCAAAACTGCAAAAAAGGATGCCCTCTGATTCGTATCGTTTAAGATATCAGTTGCATCCTTTTGTAAAAATTATGAGTCCATATTCTGTATGCTGCGCCTTTGGATTGGCTAAATTCTTTTTACCAGCCCATTGAGCAGCTTTACTGTATTTTTAATTGCTATCTCTTCAAATTCTTTATAGGTCATTTCCGCACTGTGGTCTGCTTTATCCGATATCGCACGGATAATAAGAAACGGAATGTGATTTAGGTATGCGGTCTGCGCAATTGCCGCACCCTCCATTTCCGTGCAAAAGCCGTCAAAATTCTCCGTGAGCCAGGCCTTTTTTTCCGCGTCTGATATAAACTGGTCACCGCTGACGATTCTTCCCGTATGAATTCCTACCTCGGGAATCACCTCGGCACAGATCTCTTTCGCCAGTGTGATTAACCTCTCATCCGCTTGAAAGACAGACTGTTCCATCCTCGGGATCACACCGGCAGGATAGCCGAAGCCCGTAGCATCTACGTCATGCTGCTGGGTGTCTGTAGATAATACGATATCCGCAATGTCGATCTCATTTCTCAAGGATCCGGCTACACCGGTATTGATCACCGCATCTACGTGAAACAGATCCGCCAGAATCTGTGTGCAGACCGCTGCATTTACCTTACCGATACCGCAGCGAACCACGACGACCTCTTTTCCCTGCAGTTTTCCTTCATTAAATTCCATGGACGCGGCCGTCTTCACAATGACATCCTGCATCTGTCCCTTCAGAATGTGTACCTCTTCATCCATCGCTCCGATGATACCAATTTTCTTCATATGCTTCTCTCCTTTATGCTATTATTTTATCTGATTCCATAATGAAATTCAACACATAGAAAATTCATTTGCAAATTATTGCACTCTGAGATACAATGTACTCGGTTATGAGTAGCCGCAAGTTCCGTAGCCTCATACACTAGAATAGATTTACTTAAGGTAAGAAAGGGAATAAAATGACTTATAAGACATCAGGCGTATGCAGCCGTGAAATTTGTTTCGAAATAGACGAGAAAACCGATACTGTGACAGAGCTCCGTTTTGTAGGAGGCTGTAACGGTAACGCCAGCGGATTATCCCGACTGGTGGTCGGTATGAAGGTAGATGATGTGATTCGGAAATTAGAAGGAGTGACCTGTGATTTTCGCAAAACCTCCTGTCCGGATCAGCTGACCAAGGCATTAAAAGAATGGAGGTCCAAATCATGAAACGGATCATATTAACCGGAGGGGGTACTGCGGGACATGTCACACCCTGCATCGCATTATTACCGCAGCTTACAGAAGAAGGCTTCGATATCCAGTACATTGGTTCCTATAACGGGATTGAGCGTAAGCTGATCGAAGAATATAAGATACCTTATCACGGTATATCCTCCGGAAAGCTTCGGAGATATTTTGATCCCAAGAATTTTTCAGACCCGTTCAAGGTAATCAAGGGTTATCTGGAAGCGGGCAAACTATTGAAAAAGCTGAAGCCTGATATCGTTTTCTCCAAGGGCGGTTTTGTATCTGTTCCGGTTGTCCTGGCAGCCAGACACCATAAAATTCCTGTGATCATCCATGAGTCAGATATGACTCCGGGCCTTGCGAATAAGCTTGCTCTTCCTTCTGCCACAAAGGTTTGTGTCAATTTCCCGGAGACACTGAAATTCTTTCCGGCAGGGAAAGCTGTCCTGACCGGAACACCGATTCGTAAGGAACTCTTCTCCGGCAACCAGCTTCGCGGTCTTGATTTCTGCGGTTTTTCCGCGAATCGACCGGTACTGCTCATTGTTGGCGGAAGCACCGGCTCCCGTGCGATCAATGATGTGATCCGCGGAATGCTACCTACGCTGCTGCGCGATTTCCAGATTATCCACCTCTGTGGTAAAGGCAACTTGGATGAGCGTTTTAATGACACTGCCGGTTATGTGCAGTATGAATACATCAAAGCTGAGTTGAGCGATTTACTGGCTGCGGCTGATTTAGTCATCTCCAGGGCTGGCGCCAATGCCATCTGCGAGCTTTTGGCACTACGCAAACCGAATATTCTTATCCCGCTTCCTGCAGCCGCAAGCCGCGGTGATCAGATTCTGAATGCGGAATCCTTCGAGCATCAGGGCTTTTCCTATGTGCTGAGGGAAGAAGATCTAAGCTTAAGTAACCTTCTGGAGGCAATCCGCACGGTTACAGAGAAAAAGCAGGAATACATAAGTGCTATGGAAAAGAGCGAACTGAACAGCTCCATCGACACCATCGTAAAATTGATCAAAGAAACAGCGAAATAAATTTGATAAATTAACATAGATACGGGCTGTTGCATATACAATGTAACAATATAAGGGAAGGATAGCAGGCATTCCTCACACACAGGTTGCCGGTCATCTTACTATTTTGTAAGCCATGATCAAACAAACAAGTTTGATTGCTCCTGTCTTACAAAATTAGCAAGCCGTCCGTCAAACAGTGTATTATGGAATACCTGCTACCCTTCCCTTATCTGTACACAGCGAATGCAACAGCCCTGTCATCGATACTTATGCGTAAATATTTATTCACTATAATTCCGGTGACTTTCATTAGCCGGCCTTGTTATACATACGCATTTACTTCTATAAATTCTGATATACTTTATATTCCTTGATCAATTTTGATTATTCCGTTATAAACTTCTATAACCTTCCGGCGATGGAGGCCGCTAAGGCTGCTGCTTCGCCGTCCTCATATTTTCCCTGGGGCCAGGTG
>JAEZLY010000208.1 GCA_023414985.1 Bacillota bacterium
ATCATATGCTCATTGTATTTCTTTGTATTTAAATCGATCGGGAACACACCAGAAGCTTCACCTACACCAAGAACTTTTCTACCGGTTAATTTCCAATGGATATAGCCGGCTAAGGTTGTCTGGAAGGAATTATCAGTAATATGGTTCTCCTCATTTAAGATTGCCTGATACAGATGTGCAATACTCCATCTCTGCGGAATATGATATTGGAATTGTTCCGTCAAAGCCTCCGAAGCCTGTTCCGTGATATTGTTGCGCCAGGTACGAAATGGTACCAGCAGCTTATCCTCGCTGTCAAATACCATATAACCATGCATCATGGCGGAAAACCCGATTGCTCCGATTGTCTTCAATGTCACTCCGTATTGTTGTCTTACATCAACTGCCAGCTTTGTATAGCAGTCCTGGAGTCCTTTCCAGATATCCTCTATACTGTAGGTCCAGATATTATTGACATAACTGTTTTCCCAGTCATGGCTGCCGGAGGCGATCGGTGTATGATCCTCACCGATCAGAACTGCTTTAATCCGGGTAGAGCCAAATTCAATACCAAGTACCGTTTTCCCGCTCTGGATAGCGTTTTTGATATCGTTTACTGTATGACTCATTTATATTTATCCTCCATTCATAGATTCCTATGCTTCTTTTGGTCCCAAGCTGTTAGTTCTGTCCATAATATGCATTCTCTCCGTGCTTACGCAGATAATGCTTATCCGCAATCGCCTGCGGAGCAGGGGTTACTTCCCGATTAATCAATTCGCAGTAGCATGCCATCTTGGCTACTTCTTCTAAGACAACCGCGTTATGAACAGCCTCTCCGGCATCCTTACCCCAGGTAAAAGGCCCATGATTGGTACAGAGAATTCCCGGCATACTCTTTGGAGCCAGGCTGTTATTCGTCAAGGTCTCAATGATCACGAGACCTGTATTCTTCTCATATTCTCCGTTTATTTCTTCCTTGGTAAGGCTTCTGGCACAGGGGATTGGTCCATAGAAATAATCGGCATGGGTGGTTCCATATAAAGGGATACTCCTGCCGGCTTGCGCCCAGGAGGTTGCCCAGGTAGAATGAGTATGAACAATCCCTCCGAGTTCAGGATATCTTTTATACAACTCAATATGTGTGGCAGTATCCGAGGATGGCTTGTAGCGACCTTCAATCCGGTTACCGGACAGATCAACCACGACCATATCCTCCGGCTTCATATTCTCATAGTCCACACCGCTGGGCTTAATGACGATATATCCGCTTTCCCGATCAATACCGCTCACATTACCCCAGGTATAGGTTACCAAGCCGCGCCTGGGAAGCTCCATATTTGCTTGATATACGATTTCCTTTAACTGTTCCAGCATAAATTTACCTCATTTCTTTCTTATCTGTATGCGATTGCATTCCAGCGAAGTTCATTCTTCAAATTCCTTATGGTAGTATCTTTGTCAATCAAGACGGTCTCTATCCCCATAGCCGCAGCCCAATCACACATCTGTTCCGCTGTGAGATCGTAGGAAAATGCAGTATGATGAGCGCCGCCGGCTAAGATCCATGCCTCCGCACCGGTTGCGAGACTCGGTTCCGGACGCCAGAAGGCACTTGCTACAGGAAGCTTAGGCATCGGTGTATCCTGAGGAAGGCACTCAACCTCATTGACAATCAGGCGGAAACGACTACCCAGATCGATCAGGGATGCTGCCACACCTCTGCCTGCTTTGGATGTAAATACAAGGCGTGCCGGATCCTCTCTGTTACCCATGGACAGCGGATTAACCTTAATACCAACTCTGCCCTCGGCTATGGTCGGACAAACCTCCAGCATATGTGCCTGCAGGATGCCCTCCCGTCCGGGTGCCAGATGATAGGTATAATCTTCCATGAAGGAGGTACCCTTCGCATTTTTGATATCCTGCGTCATGAGCTTCATCAGACGTACCATAGCTGCCGTCTTCCAATCTCCCTCTCCACCAAAGCCATAGCCCTTTTCCATCAGCCTCTGGATTGCGAGTCCCGGGAGCTGCTTAAGACCGGAAAGCACTTCAAAATTAGTAACGATTGCATGATAATTCTTTTCGGTCAGGAATTTTTCAAAACCGATTTCAATACCTGCCTGAACTGCCACATGCTCTCTGAATTCCTTTTCATTTCTGCCCTCAGTCAGGATTTCATACTTCGCATAATATTCTTCTACCAAAGCATTGATCTCACCCTGCGGTACCTGTTGAACATACTCTGCAATGTCCGTTATGTTGTAGGCATCGATTTCCCAGCCGAATTTGATATGGGCTTCCACCTTATCTCCTTCGGTAACCGCAACATTTCGCATATTATCGCCGACACGAAGCACACGAAGGTGGCTGCTTTCGATGATTCCGATTGCAGTGATCATCCAGCCTGAGATTCTCTCCTGAACCGCCGGGTCTTCCCAGAAACCGACAACAACCTTTCGTTCGATTCCCATCCGGCTTACGATATGACCGAATTCCCGATCACCGTGTGCGGACTGGTTGGTATTCATGAAATCCATATCAATTGTTTCATAAGGGATATCCCGGTTGAACTGTGTATGGAGATGCAGCAGGGGCTTCCTGAATTCCTGAAGACCGAGAATCCATGACTTCGCCGGGGAGAACGTATGCATCCAGGTGATGACACCAGCGCAGTTCTCGTCCTGATTCGCATCATTAAACAGCTTCCTGATAGATGCATTATCAATCAGAGTCGGTTTCCAAACCACCTCAAAGGGAAGAATACCTGATTTATTTAATCCATCCACCATAATTTTCGAATGCTCTGCAACTACCTTTAAGCATTCCTCTCCGTATAATGCCTGTGACCCGGTTGCAAACCAAAATTGATATTTCTTTTTCTCGAGCATAGCTTCTTAACCTCCTTAGGATTTTACCGTAAATGAATGTTACAGTTTCTGACATCATTATAATATTTCCTAAGTTGGCAGACAATTGCGCCTTCCTACTGCTTGGTCAAAAAAGTTACCTATTCCTACTGCGAATTCCATTGGGAGCTGTAATTTGCTTATTGAAATTTGCGAAGCTTTGCCGGAGTAACCCCGAATTTGTCCGTAAATATCTTATAAAAATAACCTTTGTTCTGGTACCCTACCGATACAGCCACCTCGTCAACGGTCATTTCCGTCGTTTTAAGAAGACGTTTGGCATTCTTCAGCCGGATATCCTGCACATATTCCAGGTAGGTCATCCCAAGCTTCTCCTTCAAGATCCGGTTATAATAATCCTCATTGAAATGGAACCGCTCCACCAGCTCTCTTACGGTCACCCAGGCGTAATTTTCCTCAATGTATCTGGAGATCTCTTCGTAGATCAGCCAGTTCATCTTCTTGCGCTGCTCGTTGGATAGACTGAATTCATACATCGTACTGATCTCATGCAGTATTCTTATGATCAGACCCTTGCAGATATATTTGGAGGCAGCATCGTTCTGGTCCAATTCCTTCAGCAGGGTAAACAGCTGTTCCTCCAGCCTGCCATCCTCCGGGTCTTTGGGCTTAAAATGAAGGAACTGCCGTATATCCTTCTGTTTCATCAATGCAGTCCGTAAAAAATTCAGGAGATTTTCCTCTCCGATCTTCTCAACCATGACCTGATCGAATATCTCATTTGCCAGGCCGATAAAAAGGATCATACTGTTCCTGTCCGCAAGGAAATCCTGATGAGGGCAGTTCTTATCAATCAGACACAACTCTCCTTGTTTAAACAGGATGTCTTTCCCCATGATCCGCTGCTTGAATTCTCCCTCAATGATATAGGCAAGCTCTATGTAATCATGGGTATGGTACTGTGTTCTACCACCGGGTGTATACTCACAAGTGTAGGTTAAGGGCTGGCCGTCGGACTGGAGTGTTGCATGAAGCTTCCCTCCCTCCTCCATATTCCAGCACAGAATAAAGATACCCTCCTTTTCAGATTTTGGGAAGGTCTTCACATCAATATGGTCAATGGAGTATTCGGGGCACATAATCCGCAGACCCAGCTCCGCATCCGGAAGCATCGGTCTGTTCTTGTCCTTCGTTAATTCCTCACAATAGTCTTTCAACCTCATGTTTTCTCCTATTCTGCACTACAATTATTCATGATCAATACCCGAGATCAGATTTACTCAATAGTCAGAAGCAATCGCGGTGAAAATTGCGGAAGCTTTTTCTTAGATTAAGTATACCTCTTGTAGGTCATACGGTCAATTCCTTCACTGGTTCGTCAGAATCGCGAATTAATTTTATTTTTATCTTTGTCAATTGTATATATTTTTTGTTAATTTATTATTTATACCTTAATTGTCAATTTACTATTGCATTTCACTATTAATTGAGTGATAATATCCATACCTACTTCTGGTAATCTAGCGTAGGTAAATTACATTTTATATACAATTGTCATAATGTGCTATGCACATTTCCAGAGACAAATTAGGAGGTAAGATCATATGTTGAAACAAATTGAATTACAATATTCTTTTCATGCATTGGAGCCTCATATTGATGAGCTTACCATGCTGACCCATTATACAAAGCATCATGCTGCCTATACAACGAACTTAAATGCTGCACTCGAGAAGGTTCCCGCATTATCTGGCACAGGAATAGAGGAGATTCTGGTAAGACTCTCCGATATTCCGGATGAAGCTTTGCGGACCGCCATCAGAAATAACGGCGGAGGCTTCTATAACCATAATCTTTATTTTGAGTCACTGACACCAGGCGGAAGCAATCAGCCCACCGGTGAATTGGCAAAGCAGATTGCGCTAACTTTCGGTGATTATGCATCCTTGAAGGAAAAGCTGTCGACGGCAGCTGTTGGAAGATTCGGATCAGGCTGGGCGTGGCTGTCTGCGAACCGCAGCGGTGTACTTCAAGTATCCTCCAGCCCCAATCAGGACAATCCCATCATGGAAAGCCACGGCGAATGGATCCCCATCCTCGGCATCGACGTATGGGAACATGCTTATTATCTGCATTATAAGAACCTGCGTGCCGATTATGTCAAAGCATTATTCGAGGTAATCAACTGGGATGTGGTTGCCAAGAATTATGCCGACGTGATAGGTTCCAGGCAATAAAAGATGAATGAGGGAGCAGCTGCCCCTGGATTTTTTCTCCTCCGGACAGCTGCTCCCTATTTTCTACCTAAAATTTCTGCGACAGGAATGGCTATTCTGGTTTTACTCCGTAATAACAAAAATGCCTATCTTGCTCCTCTGATCCGCTCCGGCAAGAAGCCTCTGTCTCTCTCCGGGACAACCCTTCTTAACCCAAAATAACATAGTGCATTCGAAGATAACGGAACCTCAAAGGAAGCTTTTAGTTCCTTCACCTCGAATCTTTTTGTTCTAATCTGCGGGCAGGCAGCATCTCTCAGCAATTTCAGCTGTCCAACGGAGAGGTTGGCAGGTTCTCCTAAGTCAATCCAGGTCTTCAACGGATTACAGACCGTCTCATCCACCAGCTTTGTAATCAGTACATATTCTCCGTCCCTCACATCCATTGTAAAATCCAGAGTGATATCTGAATTGCCGCTGTCTTCTATAGGATTCCAGGCAACACCTTGAATATTATCCTGATCGTCCTTCGTAACAATAAAGTGCTCGTCTTTGGCAATTGCCTTAGCACCCAAATCCTTAAAGAATGAAAATGCCCAGTATGTGGGTTTCGGAATACTGCCATTCGCAAGCAGACCAAAGCAACCGGAGAAAGGTGTATACGCTACTCCCGCCTCTTCAAACACATCTCCGAAGGTCCAGTAAGAATAGGAAGCGCAGACATCTCCCATTTCAGACAGTAATCTTGCGATATAAGCCGCATTCAGGTTAGTATCGTGGATCGGGTTCAACGGTGTATAGGAGGTATTGAATTCCGTAATATGCATTTCCATGCCCTTATATTCAGTAAAACTGTCAATAATCCGGCGGCTCTCCTGCAGTTCTGCCATAAATACCTCCGGACTCCGAAGCTTCTGATAATCATAGTGACCGCTCTTTTCTACCATTTCTGTAGCATAGGCGTGTCTGGTCACAAAATCAAGCGGGACCTTATGCTCCGAACAATACTTCAGGAAACAAGTCAGCCACCGTTCATCATCCACACCGCAGATTGCAGGGCCTCCGACACGTATTTGAGGATCGCAGCTTTTCACGGCTTTGGCCGAGATCTCATAAAGCTTAAAGTATTCCTCCATATCGGCACCTTTCCAGAAGCCGGGCAGATTCGGTTCATTCCATACTTCAAAGGGCCAGGTAATAACTTCTTCTCTTCCGTAACGTCTGACCCAATGTTCTATCACAGCAATCACCAGGTTCGCCCACTTGCTGTAATCCTTCGGCGGAGTGACATTGCCTTTCCAGTAGAATATCGTCTGTGTACCGGAAGCCAGCTTCTCCGGCATAAAGCCCAGCTCTACAAAAGGTTTCAAACCAAGGGAACGATAACTGTCAAATACCTGATCAAGATAAGTGAAGTTATACTCGACCTTCTCTACCCCGTCCTCCTCATAAGTGTGATAGATAGCCATATCATCACAAAACAGCCCGTGACCGCGGATATGGGAGAAGCCGATCTCCTCCTGAACCTTCTTTAACTGGTCATAATATTCCTTCCTTAAAGCCAACTGCATCCTTCCTGTACCGATGCAGTATAAAGCATGATTATGAAATGGGATGTTCTGATTAAGATCAATTGTAATCCTTTGTGTCTCTTTCATTCCTGCTCTCCTTTCCAGTCTCCTGTATGTATTGTTAACTGTAACATTATTTTTTCATACTGTCAGGCTTTTTATATCATATTTTAAGGCTGAAGTCATGCCATATGTTGCGGTTTCCTGGTCAAATATTGTCCAAAAAAGATGCTCCGGCAAGAGCATCTTTTTTGTTTTTCCTATATTGTCAAGATATTACGATGAGTTCCCTTAAAGAATGATATCGATCAATAACCCTTCAACCACGGCAAAAAGTATGACATATGCCAGATAGAGAACAAATCGCCTCATCCCCAATATGATCTTAACAGCTCCGAGATTCGTGATCTTCGTCGCCGGACCGGTTATCATAAAGGCAGCGGCAGCTCCCATACTCATTCCCAAACCCAACCATTCCATCAGGATTGGAATCGTACCTCCGCCGCACACATATAAAGGTACACCGATTGTTGCAGCCAATAATACACCAAACCCCCGCTGGCTGCCGAACAGACCCGCAACCGCCTCCGACGGGACATAGCGCTGGAACAATACGGATAGAATGATACCACCCAGAAAATATCCGCCGGTCGCTTTGATATTCCTTCCGAGATTTTTCAGAAAGCGCAGGAATAAATTCGGATCCGTATCCCTGCTGCCCGCTTGTCCAAAGCCGGAAAAGTCAAAGAATGCTTTCCCCCTGTAAAAAACAGCAATACATAAGCCGGCCGTAACACCGCAGAGGATACTGGATATCAGCCGTACAAGAAAAGCAGTTCTCCCGAGAGCCGCACTGTAAATCAACAACTGAGGATTTAACAGGACGGAGCTCATCATGAAGGCCGCCAGCCAATCCTCCCTCATTCCCTTTCTTGAAAAAGAGGCAGCAATCGGAATTGTCCCATACATACAGAGCGGAGAAGCAATGCCAAGCAGGCTTGCCGGAAGGATTCCCAGCAGTCCCATCCGCTTATTCTTCAACCGGTCAAACAATCCATGAATTCTGTCTTTTCCGAAGACAGATATTCCCGATCCCAACACCATACCGATCAGCCAGTACCAAAAGATCTGTTCCAGCTGGATCATGAAATAATACCAGAAATAAATGGCTTCCCGTCGTATTACATCACTCATCAATATTCACCAATTCATAGTTCTGTGTCCCGAGACCGATCTCCTGTGCATAGTCCAGAGTATGAACACCGTTCTTTGATTCAATACGAGAAACCAGACTGCGTCTTTCCTCCTCCGGTGCTGCATACACCTGATCCACACAAGCTTTGTCAAGGGCAACCGGATCCAGGGAAGCAAGAATACCGATATCCTTCATAACCGGTTTGGCAGGATAGGGATTGCAGTCACAGTCAATGGAAAGATTATTCATTACACTGATATAAAGGATCTGATCTCCTGCATCATCTGCAACTGCTTTTGCTGCTTCTGCCATGGACTCCAGGAATTCATCCTGTTTGTAACCGCCGGACAGCCACTTGTTGGTATCCGCCACTCCTACATTATGAATTAGATTCTTTCCCTTGGTGGAAGCAAAGCCGATGGACATATTCTTAATCGCACCACCAAATCCACCCATCTCATGCCCCTTGAAATGGGACAGTACAACAATAAAATCGTAATTTTCAAAATGGGATCCGACAACATCTTCCTTTAAATGCTTTCCGTTTTTAATCGGTAATTTGATCTCTCCCTCCGAATCCAGGATATCCACGGAGGTATAAGCCGTGAAACCATGATCCTCTGCCGCCTGCATGTGAGCTGCCGTATTGGCTCTTCTTCCGCCGTAAGCGGTATTACAATCCACAAACGTACCTTTTACGGAAAGCACAAAATCCTTCACCAGATCCGGAGACAGATAGTTGTGTCCTCCCGGCTCTCCCATATGTACCTTAACTGCTACCTTACCTGCTGCTTCCCGTCCTAAGGCTTCATAAATTCGGATCAAACTTTCCGGACTGATCTCTTTTGTCATATAAACCGTGGACGGTTCTGTATTCTCTGCGGTTTCCACCACAGCCGGTGCCTGTGTAGGCGCTGACGTCGCTGCCTGCGTTGGTTCCGCGACAGCTGCTGTCGTAGGTGTAGGTGCAACGGTTCCTTCTTCCTTCGGTGTCTCTGTCTTATTCTCGGTCGTTTCCGTTATCGCACTCTGCTGTTCTCCCTTGCAGCCTGCCATAATCGTAACTACCATGACAGCTGAAAGTAAAAATGTTAAAATCCTTCTCATTTCAAATCCTCCCATACGCTAAATAGTTTCCTTAAGCTTCCAAATCCCCTTTTTCTTACTTTACAATTGAAATCACCTTAAGTCAACATCAAAACTACAAAAAACGAATGTTTCTTTTCAGTCGATTTGTGAGTAGTAACGAATGTTTCCCTAAACTCATATTACAATCTGGTAAATAACTCCAAACTTTCTATAAACACTTGAATATAGGAATCCGGATGCTTATAATTCTAGGTAAGATATAATAGGAAATTTAAAAAAGGAGTATGAGAGTATGAAACCAAAATTCAAATACCAATTCATGTTTGTTCTATGCTTTGGTATCCTTGCCACTTGTCTGATGATAAAACCAGCTACCGCCTATGCCGCAGGAGCCGGAAATGAGCCGGAGGGAATCCTCACATTAACCAAGGATACGATTTACGAGTATGATTTGAACGGGGACGGTACAACGGAAAAACTGCAATATCAATTATCAGGAGATGAAGATCAATATAAAGCTATCCTGAAAGTATATATTAATGATAAGCTCTGTCTTACCAAAGAGGATGACGGGTTTTCCTTCGGTGTAAGGCTTCTCGACCTGGATCAGAACGATAATAGTCTGGATTTATTCCTATATACAACGATGGAATCGGATTGTGTAAAGAATGCATTTTTTGCCCGGTACAATGGAGAGAAACTAGCGAAATATGCGGACTTTGACATAGAGAAGCTGGCTAAGGACTTCAACACTTACCGCTATTCCTTAGCGCAGTTGGACGGTGACGGTAAGTTCACGATCGTAATAGATACCCCGAAGTATTCCCCTGCCATCGGCTGCTACTATTGCTATATGCCATTTCAGCTTAAGGACGGGAAAGTAACCGTCATACCCGTAAAGACCTATACCCTTACCAAGGAGTCCGGCAAATATCTATATAAGGCAGCTAAGCTGTTCAACGTCTATGAGAAGGCAGGTTCCAAAAAGGTTGTCTATCAGGTAAAAAAAGGAGCCAGGGTTACTTTTGATAAGATGGCTATTTCAAAGTCGGGAAAGGTTTATTGCAGAGTTAAAAATAGTAAGGGCAAGACCGGTTGGATCAAATCCGATCAGGAATATCTGTTTGTTACAACTCCTGCCTGGGGTTAATGCATAAGTATAAAACGTGATTCCTATCACTGCTTTCCTGTCTCCTGACGTATATAATCGGCTCATATCAAATAATAAAGGAGTCGATTATCATGTCAAACTTTGCAGCAACCGTAGATGCCAGACAATATGAACCTAAGGATAAGCATACTGTGATTTTTAATACATTTTTTGCACTAAAACCGGAGGATAAGATGGAACTGATCAACGATCATGACCCGCGTCCTCTTCATTATCAGTTTATTATGGAGCATGAAGGCCAATTCGAATGGCAGTACCTGGAGGAAGGTCCCGAGGTATGGCGTGTGGCCATCACCAGAAAATAGAGGCTGTTGTAAATCACACTGTATAAGTAAGGTAAGGACCACAGGCACCCCTCACACACAGGTTACCGGACATCTTCCTATTTTGTAAGCCATTATCAAACACATATGTTTGCTCTTGTCTTACAAAATCAGTAATCCGTCCGTCAAACAGTGCATTATGGGGTGCCTATAGTCCTTACCTTACTAATCTAGGTATACTTTACAACAGCCCCTCTTTTTATTCTGAACTTACGTTTTCTGCCTTATTAAAGCGTTTTGCGAATTTCCTGAAGCATAGACTCCATATGCTGACATACAGGCACGAGAAGAGAAAATACAGTAATGAAAGAATGGGAAAGGCTAAGCGACCAGCCAATTCCTGAAAGGACGGAATTGCAACGATATAGGTCAGGGCTAATATCCCTGCTGTTAATGCCGCTGCGGAAGCTACGATAGAGAACACAAGGCCTTTTCGAAAGATACATACTCCCAGGACGACGCCCAGTAATCCTGTGGTAAAGAGAAGGATTAAGGCTTCCTGCAGGCTGATCATCAGCAGAATAAGTACCGAAGCGACCAGTACCGATATCCCTAGTGCAATATTCATTCCGGTAGCCAAAGCAATCGGCAGTGTGCTGAATGGGCTAAGGGCCATCCCGATAGCCGGCAAAAATACCGGTGCCGATTGCAGCAGTACTGTGACAGCTGTGAATACCCCTCCTATACTGACAAATCTGACTACATTTTTCTTGTCCATTTCTCTCCTTCCCTACTGTGCCCGCCGGGTTCCCAGCCATCCTTAGCTGCCGTCGGATCCAATCTCTGATTTGAGCAATTATATTTATAGGTATGATGCGGCTCGGTACTATTAGAACCGCTTCAGTCATATGCATATAGCAGAAATCCTAAGAAGGAGCACAGAATAAATTGAAAAATGTTAGTGTCGGATTACGACCCCTAGTAAGTAATTTGAACATGCCCACGGTGATAAAAACAGCAACACTACCGGGGGACAGGGAAGAAAGCCTGTTCATCGCAACCCAGGTAGGAGAAATCTTTTCCGTCAAAAGCGGTACTATTGACACCTTTTTGGATATCCGGCCTTTGATTATTAAGCTGGGAGCATCCGGCGGCAGCTATGATGAACGTGGTTTAGTCGGACTGGCCTTTCATCCTGATTTTAACTATAACGGCTTATTCTATCTTCATTACTCCGTAGCCGGTACCCAGGGTCCAGGCCCCGGTAATCTTCCGTCTTCCAGATCAGCAGCCAGTGATATAGAGGAGCGTCCTGAACCCTTTCAACCTGATCCCTGCCTGCCTGAGACACTGTCCTTAAAATGGATTGACAGAGACACCTCATACGATCATATTGATACGGTGGAGGAATGG
>JAEZLY010000262.1 GCA_023414985.1 Bacillota bacterium
TTCATATCCCTTCTTTCATCCTAAGCTTATACCGTGAAGCTTGAGATCTCTCTTCTTAAGTTCTCAGAGCTGTCTCTGGAGGCCTCAACCTCTTTGGTAACCTCGGCTGACTTATCTGTAATCACCGCAATCTTCTCCGCGATATCAGTTGTTCCCGACGCACCCTCGGAAGCAGCATTGGCCACCTCTGATACAGCTTCCATGATATTCGTGATGGAAGCCAGCAATTCCTCTGAGGTGGCACTGAAGTCTGTTACGATGCCATCCATATAGATAGCGTCCTCCATATATGCTTTTGCTACCTCTGCAAGATTATTGAAGCCTTCTGTAATATCCTTGGAGACGAACTGGAGCAATTCATTCGCATTGCCGGACAGGTTCTCCACTGCATCCGTAACCTCCTGGGTTACTTCCTGAATCTTTGCTACCGCAGCTTTGGACTGGTTCGCAAGATTACGGATCTCATCCGCTACGACTGCAAAGCCTTTTCCGCTCTCACCGGCTCTCGCCGCCTCGATGGATGCGTTCAAAGCAAGCAGGTTCGTCTGTGCGGTTATTCCCATGATGGCTTCCGTCAGAACCTTGATCTCAGATACAATCTTCGCCTGCTCCAGAGCCTGCGCCAGCTTCTCCTCTATCCTGCTCTTCATCTCACTTGCTTTGGTCTGTGTTGCTTCAACTTCCTCTTTCGTGCTGACTGCACGTTTACTGATCTTGACGATCTCCAGTGCTGCTTCCTGGGATTTCTCCGCGATGGATCTGGTTGCGGTCTCAATCTCGGCTGAGGTCGCACTCATTTCCTGAGCGGAGGCTGCCGTCTCTTCCATGCTGGCTGCAAGCTCCTCTGTGGTTGCCGCAACATCCTCGATATTACTATTTAAATCCTGAACATTCGTATTGATATTCCCCACAACATCTAAGATATTGTCTGCCTCTGATTTCGCACTGCCAACCAGCTTCGCAACGGAGGTCTTCATTCCTTCCAGATCCTTCGCTAATCCGCCGAAATCATCCTTGCGCATCTTGTAGTCCTCCGGCAGGCTGACCGTAAAATCTCCGGTGGAAAGAGTGTTCAGATAGCTTCCGAAGTTCTTGAGATCCTTGTTCAGCATTCTTGTAATATAGAAGGAAACCGCTACGGCAAATACCACAGAGATTGCAAAGATAACGGCAAACATCGTGATGTCTCTGGCAAGCAGATCCTTCTCTGCCTTCTGCGCCGTCGCAATTTCCTGATCGATATAGTCCGTATAATTGCCTGTGCCCACTACCCATTGATAAGGTTCAAATGCAAGACTGTAGCCTCTCTTCGGCAGCGAAACCTTCTCTCCTGCCTTGGGGAACCAATAATCCGTGAAGCCGCCGCCTTCCTTTCGGCCGTTGGCAATAATCGCCTTGACCATCTCAAAGCCCTTATCATCCTTCTTGTCATAACGGTTCGTTCCCTCTGTTTCAGTTCCTAACAGTACAACATTCACGCCCTCATAGGTGTCGATCCAGAAATAACCGTTCTCACCGTATTTGATATCCCGGACCAAATCAGCCGCCAGCTTCTTCGCCTCTTCTTCGGTATACCCGCCTGCCATTTGTTTGTTATAAATATTAGTGATCAGACTGACTACATTCTCTACTTGATTCTTAATATTCAAGTCATAGCTGTTACGTATGTCCTGTTCCATTCCTTCCAGATTCTTTTTGCTGGTATTGATCTGGTTCACCAGCGCCAATCCTGTCATCAGAACCGTAATCAGCAGTATAAATGATGCCAATACCACAATCTTTGTCCTTACCTTCAAATCCCTGAATACATTTCTTAGCTTCATGCAGTAGCCTCCATTATTCGATAAATCGTATAAAAATAATATCAAATATCCCTTTTAGTATATTAATTTTACAATATACGACACAATAATGCAACTGGCATGTATAAACAAAGTATAAATTTTTTGAATTAATTTAATCCATCTTTTGTCCTCTGTCGTTGACCAATACCCACTGATGTGTCTTGATATGATATTTGATATGAACCAGCTGCAGACAGTCTCCCCGGCGGATATTGCAGCAGAAGACCATCACCGGTATTCCGGCGAAGTTCTCTTCCTTGCTGAATACGATGTCCTCGATCTTATAGGTCTGCAGGGCATGGTCCTCGTCCTCCAGCCGGATATAATTCGGTTTGATCTTTCCCTGTACATTAAAGGTTGCAACTACATCCACAGGCATATGATACATTATTTAATCCCTTCTCCGTAATTCCCATAATGGGGTTTTCTTTTCTCCGGCGCAATGCCGCCCGCCATATGATAAATCGGGTTATTGACAAAGACGGCCCTTTTGATGGAATCGTCCCCATACCGCTCTCTAACCTTATCAACCGTATCGTCCAGCAGATGCAACCGCTCATAACGATTCATATCAAACAGGTTGATCTGGCGCGTAGAAGAGCCGTTGACCACCTTACTGGTGTGAATTCCGAGGTTTCTCACCGGTGCGCCGTCCCATAGCTCGTCGAACAGCCTGCAGGCTGCCCGATGTATCTCACAAGTAATATTCGTAGCACTGAACAGAGTCATCTGATGGGATTCATGATGAAAATCCGTATAGACAATACTGACAGCGATAACGGTTGCCATGACATGATCTGCCCTCAGTCTTGTAGCCACCTTCTCGGAAAGGGACAGCAAAATCATCTTTGCCGCATCGGAACGGTCGACATCAAAGGGAATCACCGCCGAATTACCGTAGCCTTTATTCGCCGGAACCACATCCGATACGATAGAGACATCCACTCCGTTGGCAAAGGCATACAGCACCTCACCATATTTTTTGAAGTGGGCACGCAGGATATTTAAATCAGTCTGTGCCAGCTCCCCGATCGTCCTGATTCCCAGCTCCTGCAGCTTCCTCTTGGTTGCATGCCCGACATAAAATAATTCGCTCACCGGCAGCCTCCATAGCTTTGTCTCCATCTCCTCCGGGAAGAGAGTGTGCACGAGATTGGGCTTCTTAAAATCCGATGCCATCTTTGCCAGTAATTTATTAGTAGAGATTCCCACATTGACCGTGAAGCCCAGTTCACTCGCAATCCTGTCCTTGATCAGATTCGCAGCTACCACTGCGGAGCCGTAAAGACCGACGGTTCCGGTCATATCACAGTATGCCTCGTCCACGGAATACTGCTCCACAACCGGGGAATATTCCTTGAGGATCTCCATGAAGGCCTTCGAACTCGTATCATACAGGTCATAATGCGGCGGCACCAATAGCAGCTGCGGGCACAGCCGCAGAGCATCATTAATCGTATCACCGGTCCTCACTCCGAGCTTCTTCGCCGGAGTTGACCTCGCCAGTATAATTCCGTGCCGCTTCTTGATATCGCCTGCCACCGCTGAGGGAATCTCGCGTAAATCAGTATTTTCTCCAAGGATGTGCAGTCGATAAACGGCTTCCCAACTAAGGAAAGCCGAATTGACATCAATATGAAAGATTATTTATCCATACATATGTTCTCCTTTTGAGCTCATTATATCAGAACAAATGTTCTGTGTAAAGAGAGAACATTTTGGAACATATGGAATATTGCTAATATATTAAGTTAGGTTTTATCTTACTAATAAGCTGCATAGAAATATCGCCAACTACAAAATGTAATTGGCGATAGATGACTTTATTTTTTTCGACTTTTAATAGTAAGGCACGTATTTATTGCTACCATAATCAATAAAATTATAAGTATTATATTAGTGATTCGTAATTGAGAAGCTACTTGATCAATACTATATGGAATAAAATCTGTCATAAATCCTCCTTAAATTAATTTAACATACGGTTATGTAGTAAGTTACTATTTTATTCCCATGTCTAAGAAAATATGGATAGAACATAGATTTAATAGTTCCAGGTCTTGGTCACTCTGCCTTTTCCATAAGCTTTATTCTGTAACGTTCAAATAGTAAAATACTTTATAATTGTTTTTTCGCTGACTGTTCCATGTCTCTTCAATGGCATCCTTAACATTTTTTGCATCTCGAAAGACACTCCCCCTTTTTTTACAATGCTCTGCAAGCAATTCATCGCTTATATCAAGATATACAATCACTTCGGAGTCCAAAAGTATCAATGAAAATGTTGGTTGGCCTGCTTTAATTGCCACTCTTTCTTTTACAAGTTTCCTTGTAAACTCTCCAATTTCTCTCGTCCAGGGTTTCTGACAGATAAATGCTTCCTCGTCCTTAGTCAGTTGAGGCCATAATACCTCATCCATATCGACTGTTCCAGGTATTTGCTCATGTAATGTTGATTTTCCGCAACAGGTAGTTCCCAAAATACATATTCTATCGTTTTTATGCTTATCAAATATTGCATTTAATGCATCTATTGTTTCCTTTGCCGATGTATTTATCGCCATCTTCATACATTCCTTTCGTTTCTTCTATATTAACTCTTACCAATCATAAACATAGTGGGATGTTAGCCATAACGTAACGAAATTTATCATTCATTACCCCCTAATAGCCTGGCCTTCTCCCCATATACAATTGAAAAACATAATCGACCTTGTGTTTCCCGCCATGCTTTATTATGGCTTCCCTTATTCCTGCATACAATGCTGTTCTGTTATCATCCGGCAAGCCTCTGTGGTCGGAGTAAGTATCCAAAAGAGCGATATATTCGTCCGCGCTGTATGTCTGCGATGCATCGTATAGTTTCATCATTACTTCACGGAACCCGTACCGCTCTATGTCCTCGAATCGGAATGACTTATAGATCTCGGAGGGTTTCCAAAAATCTTCTCCGGATTTTCTGACCGGCCTTTTCCTCGATGTATAAAAATTATAATAATATTTATCGTATATCGTTTGAATCTCCTCATAGAGTTCTTCTCCGTCAGCCGGTACGGGGTTGTTGCGGAACAGGGCAAACGTCCCGCCTTTTTTTAAAAGACGATAGACTTTTGGGCACCCTATTTCCGCATCCACCCAATGGAAAGCTGAGGCGGCGTATATTAAATCATAGCCGGTCTCTTCCAATGAGGCATCCTCAAAGGTGGCTGTAACCACGTTAAAATTTGTATACCCTTTAAATCTATCCAATAAAAATTCCGTCATATTTACACCCATCTCAACCGCGGTTACATCGTACCCCAGGTTGAGGAATCGAACTGTCGCCTTCCCCGTCCCCGCGCCAATCTCAAGAGCTTTTTTACCTTTTTCCGGTCCTGAATATCGGATAATATCCATATACAGCTCATCGGGATATCCCCAGCGTACCTTATCGTAGTTCATGACAATCTCGTCAAAGAATGTCCTATTGTTACGCTCCCACCCCGTTCCATTGCCTGTGCCCATTTTAACTCTCCTAATATATATAATTTGACTCATAATCTCATACTCTGTATTGTTACATCATAAACATAACGGGAAGTTCGGTTACTTCACAATTGATAAATATTGCGAAACAGACTAAGCATTATGGTACTCAAAATAATCAACCATTTTTCCAGTCTTCATAGCGTATTCTATTTCTCCTTTTGTACTTTCGCCTATATATCCGTTTTTATTAATCACATAAATTTCATCAGACATATCGATTTTTCTTTTATGTATATCGTCAAGCATTACTTTAATTTCAGGAGTGATGACATTTTTAAACTCACCATCATCATGTCCAAACAATCCTACTGAAATAACTATATTCCCTTCTAGAGTTAATTGTTTTTGTACTTTCAAGAACTCATCTTTAAACCTCGTACTCCCGCACAAAGTTATTACTTTATACTTTCCTACCATAATATCCTCCATTTAGTTAGCCTTAGATAACAACTACGAATCATATTATCTTCTAATGCATGAGTCTTCCTAATAAACATAATGGGAAGATCAAGTTATGCATATCAACCTTAAGTCAGATGATTTCTTGAACTCTACCTACTTGTCCATCAGTTAACATTACCTTGATACCATGAGGATGAAAACTACTATTGGTCAGTAGTTTTCCGACTGTTCCCTCTGTTAGTTTTCCTGTTGTTTGGTCAGCTTTCAATACAATTTTTACTTTTGCTCCGACCTTAATATCCGCTCTATTTTGTCCGTTCATCTTTTCTCCTTATTTATCCACACTCAAAAATCCTTTACGTTCATATAAACCCATGCCTCTATATTAATTTAAAGTGTCTAACAATTTGATTATATCTGTCCTCTAAAATGCTATTTTCATCTCTAATGAAACATTTAAACCCACTATTCAAGAACTCATTATAATGTTCTATACTATTTACTTTTGCAATACATTTTTTATAATTCTCTAAGGTAATCTCAGGATTTTCTGTTTTCATTATTTGCTCAAGGATAAACAATTTGTCGGGGTCTTTTCTATTAAAAAATTCATTAACAGACATAAACTGTGGTGATAATAATATAGCCACATGATTATATTCTGATATTTTATGTAGAATATCCAATGGAATATTGGTATCAACAATAACCTTATGATTTTTTGATAATTCTATTAAGTCTTCAATTTCAAAAGGAGTAATTTCAACTTGTCCACCTGTAATCCACGCATCATATTCCTCTGGTGTTCGGGTTACAAATTCTTCCCAACTTTTCATAGTCTTAAAATAACATAAATTAGGGCATTCTTCAGGTCCTACTTTTGCAAGAACAGTTTCAGTATTGTAATTTTCACCACATAAATAAAGACCTAATCTATCTGATATCATTTTTACAATAGTTGATTTTCCAGCAAAGGCAGTACCGTTGATAAAATAAACATTATTTAACTTATATTTTATTTCTTCATAATTCATATATTTTTCCTCTTAAAATTACTATTTTTCATACTTTATAATGCAACTTTTTACTATAGCGAATCCCTCAGCTTCGCTTAGTGCATATAATTCAGTGTTATATAACGTCTAACAATTGAGTGATTCTGTTAATTCTATAATCTTCATTATATGGAATGGAATCATGCAATTTAGCCTCTTTTCGAGCAATCCAGGCACAATCCATCCCTGCCTGCTTGGAACATAATACATCGAGTGGATGATCACCCACATAAAGACAATCTTGCGGCGATAAATCAAGCTCATTCAGTGCAAGTTCCATAATAAGTACATTCGGCTTCTCCACTCCAACTACTTCGGAAACAATAATACATTCAAAATAGTCATATAGTTTGCACTCTTTAAGATAATCAATAAGCCACTTATAATGATTAGATACGATAGCTAATCTATATTTCCCATGCAAAATTTCCAACATATCATATACACCTTGTATTACTGACATCTTTTGTTTTGGCATGGGGGTTTTTGCCATGATCTCCAGATAAACATCTTTCATCTCACTTGGATACTGAAAACAGGATAATGCGGCTTCATCCATTAATCTGATCATTTCATCTCCGGTTATGTGGGGAGCACCGTTTTGCTCTCTTCTGGTTTGTTCACCGTTTGCCCAATTAACTGCGCTATTGATTTTCCAGGCCATCTCCTCAGTAACATCAATTCCCAGGGAACAAATCTTGTCTCCAAATACCTTTGCCCAATTCGGGCTATATTCTATAAGTGTATCACTAACATCGAAAATAATCGCCTTATACTTCATTTATCCTCCTGCATATTTATATAGAAAATGGGAAGTTGGGTTTTCCCATAACCTAACATCTTACTTTACATCTATTCTATATACTCTGGAATCCTCTCCATGTATATCTTTCATTATTTGATAGAAGGAATACCCGTACTTTTCATATAGTCCAGTCTCTCCGGTCGAAATATAAAGCTGTCTGGTTCCATTACTTTTGGCAGTTACATATGCGAATTCTAAAAGGCTTCCCGCATATCGATGTCCCCTATAGAGTGGGAAAGTATATACAAATCCTATCCAAGGACTAAGTCCGGTGTCTCTCACATCATCCATCTCTGCCAGAGTACAGAATGACACTAACTTTCGATTATCCGTCAGCAAAAAAACTTTCGTTGTCTCTCCACACATCTCCTTTAATTCATTTTTACTCAATAAGTCATACAAATATTGTCCTGCTCCCCAGTCGCTCTTCTTAATCAGACTTAACCAATATTCTTTATCTTCTAAGCTATAAAACTCTTTAACTTCCATTTTCTCTCCTCATTGCCGCAATGCATCGTTCGTTTTCTTAAGTGTTCCTTCTCGACCGGATCCTCACATAGCCCTTCATTCAAACCAAGTCCAATTAATTTCATTAAAATGGTTGATAATAGAATATTTGCCCACCCATTCTTTATAATCACCGGAAGACGAGTTCACAATGATCACCTTGCCTGCATTCACCGCCTCAGCCGCCTTTATCCCGGAAACCGAATCCTCAAAGATCACAGTGTTCTTGCCCTCCATCCCTAATATATCCAGTGCCTTCAGAAATAGGTCCGGAAAAGGCTTTCCCCTCATGGAGCCATCATTGTATATAATGCGGTCTCTTGTAAACCACTTCTCAAGCTTGAATTCCCTTACATAGAAATCAACATTTTCTATCCCAGAAGCAGTTGCAATAACAAAGGGTATTTCTTTTCCCTTAAGCTTATCAAAAAGTTCTGTAACTCCTTCCGCCATTGAAAAGTTCGGAAGTTCCCTACATAACTGTTGATATGCATATTCTTTTTCAAGGGTATAGCGTTTTATTTCTGCATCAGTCAGCTTATCGTCAAACAAATCCTGCAATATTTCACGGTTCAAACGTCCGTGAATACGACGGTGCTTATCCTGATCCGATAATGAAATCCCATGATCCTTGAGAAAATTATCCCAAGCTATGTTATGCAATTGTGTGTCCCAGAACAAAGTTCCGTTGAAGTCAAAAATTACGCCTTTTTTATCCATGTTGTTCTTTTATGATTTAACCATTGGAAAAATCATCTCTCTCCTCTCTATTTATATATAATCAAAACAGTTTTATAAGCTTTTCCAGGATTTCGGAATAGTTGAAGAAAGTGAGGCTTTGTTGATTATTCCCAATTATTCTGTGGGTATAACTTCCATTTTCTCTCCCCATTGCAATATGCTAATATGCCCCCGTTTCATATGCCCATACAATACAAATATAGTTACGATCCTTCCGGCTCATTATAAGCATACCAGTCTGATTCCGGCAGCCCCAATTCACGTAATATACCATTAAGGTATCCGATGTTATACATGATATGCCTTATTTGCCCAAGGATCACATCTGTATAAGTATACTGCGGTTCATTGTTAAAAACCGAAAGACTTAATTTTTCATCATTCAGATTATCAAAGATACAAGTGGTTTTCGTTTGAATTGCATTAAGATACTCCAACATTTTGTCTCGTTGAATAAATAGTCCATCATAACTGTCTGCATACAAGTCAGTGGTATAGGCATCATCAAAAATCATTGTACGCCATTCACTGTCATCATACTTTTCACGCATCCAGAAATCAATATAATAAACATAGTGAAAGACCTGCTGCCAAAAAGGCACCTCATTATACGATGTAGCCCAGATTTCCTCCGGGCAAACTTGTATAAGTACACGCGCCATATGAATAGTGGAGTCAAACTGGTTTCTCAGAGCCTCAGTAATCAATCTTTTCATGATAATCTCCTTTATTAAATAATTCGTATTTGGTTTTGATTTAGTAATTACCGCTGCCTACTCCGCAAACTGGGCCTTATAAAGGTGATAATAAAGACTTTTATTCTGCAGCAAATCTTCATGAGTTCCGGATTCAACAATACTTCCTCCTTCGATCAGATAAATAATATCTGCGCTCTCTATGGTGGACATGCGATGTGCTATTACCAGAACCGTCTTATTTTTCATCAGACATCCCAATGCAGATTGCACTTGCTGTTCGCTTTGGGAATCAAGAGAAGAGGTTGCTTCATCCAAGAGTAATATCGGTGCATCCTTTAGGAAGGCTCTTGCAATCGCAATGCGTTGACGCTGCCCTCCGGACAGCCGTATACCACGTTCTCCGACAAGAGTCTTGTATCCCTGTTCCATTTGACAAATGAATTCATCTGCATAAGCCGCTTCTGCTGCCTGTTTTATTTCTTCCATCGAAGCACCCGGCCTTCCATAGCCGATATTCTCCTCAATGGTTCCGTCAAAAATATAGGCATCCTGAGGGACATAAGCCATTAGTGAGCGAAGCCCGGCTAATGTCATATCTTTTGCAGCTTTGCCATCAACAGTTATCCTGCCGGCTGTTGGGGAATAATACCCCAACAGTAATTTTAAAATGGTACTCTTACCACCTCCACTCGGACCTGCTATGGCTGCAATTTGTCCCTTCTTCACCGAAAGGTTGATTTCCTTTAGAATTTGAGTATCATCATGATATGAAAAGGTGATATCTTCCAGAACGATCATATCATGTACCGTCGCTCCCTCTGCATTTACCGCATCCGGTTCAACTTCGGCTTCCAGAAGCTCGGTTACACGTTTTGCTCCGGCCAGAGAACTTTGCATTCGCAGCAGCATACCGTTAATCTCTGAAAACATGTTATTAACATTCCCCAAAAGATAAACCATGGAAACTACGGATCCAAGGGAACTTATGCCTCGGAGTGCGAGAAATGAGGCCAGAATAACCACTCCTACGAAATTAATCGATCCGAATAGGAAGTTTCGACTTTCCATGGCTGCATTAACCTTTGAAAGCTTCAGGTTATTATCAAGGATTTCATGATTGATCGAGTTTGTTCTATTCCTTATCTCCGACTCTGCCC
>JAEZLY010000010.1 GCA_023414985.1 Bacillota bacterium
CACATTGGCATAAACCGGATCATTATTACCTGCTGCTTGATTTTATTCCCTACTGTGAAGAGAAGCTTAGGGTGAACCGGGAGTATTCAGACACCTATGCGTTCCGCAGAAAGTGCTTTATGAATACTGCCAATGCAGGTTTATTCTCCAGTGACAGAACCATAAAGGACTATGCAAATGAAATTTGGAATTAGAATGTGGGAAGCTTCCCATATTTTCATTCACCGTATCTGAGCTATCTCTGTTCATATACGGATTATATGAAATTCTATTACATCAGATAAAAACCGAACATGGTAAATGCGTATAAGTACTAACAGCCTGATTTAGGAGGTTAATACTTATACGCGGAAGAATTCTGGATATTTCCCTAGCCTATTGAAAAGAAACATAAAAATTACAAAAGATAGCCGAAGCTGTGCTCTCACAGTTGGTTCGGATGTATTCTTTGTGTACACTTTAACTGGCATAAGAAGGAAAAATATGTAGAATTCTATCAATTGACTTTCATGTAATTTAGAAAAGGAGGAAGTTATGAAAAAAGCGACAAGATTTTTAGCACTGTTCCTGGCGGTTATCCTGGTTATGGGAAGCTTTGGAGCATGTACAAAGAAGCAGAATGCGGGGAATAACACCACGACACCGGCAGCGACCCAGGCTCCGGCAGCTGCTACTCAAGCACCGATCACAGCAATTCCTGTAACCCTTAAGGTGTGGGCACCGGAGAATCAAATTCAGAGTGCGACCATTGATACCATGTGCAATTCCTTCCAGACGTTACATCCGGAATGGAATATTACCTATACGGTTGAGACGCAGGGTGAGGATACGGCAAAAGATGAAATCCTGAAGGACGTGACTGCTGCAGGAGATGTATATTTCTTTGCAAATGATCAGTTAACTGCCCTTGTGAATGCAGGTGCAATAGCTCGATTGGGCGGTTCCACCGAAGAGATGGTCAAGTCGACGATGGCAAAGCCGGTTGTCGATACTGTTACGGTGAATGATGCTATTTATGCTATTCCATTCACACACAATACATTTTTTATGTACTATGATAAATCTCTGTTAACTGCAGACGATGTGAAGTCCGTTGAAAAAATCATGGCAAAGAAAACAGCTGACAATGTATTTAATTTCTGCTTCGATCCTGCAGGCGGCTGGAAGCTCGGTGCCTGGTATTACGGTGCCGGTCTGACCATCTATGGGGATAGTCAGAATGATTTTGCGGCAGGTGCAAACTGGAATAATCCCACCGGTCTCGCAGTGACCAACTATCTTATTGATCTGATCAATAATCCGAAATGTGCTTATTCGGATGATGTTTCCATAACAGAGCTGGCAGCGGACCACAGAATCGGCGCATGGTTCGACGGCTCCTGGAATTATCAGCTGTATAAGGATGCGCTTGGAGATGATCTTGGCCTTGCAATCATTCCTACCTTTAATCCGGACGGCAAGGATTATCAGCTGAAGGGCTTTTATGGTTCAAAAGCAATCGGAGTGAATCCACAGGCACCTTTTCCTGAAGTTGCGGTTGCTTTTGCAGCATATTTAGGAAGTGAAGAAATGCAGATGCAGCGCTTCACGGAAACCGGTCAGGTTCCCACGAATCAGAATGCCGGTAATTCACCTGAGGTCCAGGCGGATGAGGTTGCTAAGGTTCTTGTAGAGGAAGTGAACAATGCTTCTGTTATGCAGCCTACCTCTGCAGAATTCGGAGCAAGATACTGGACCAATGCCGGAGCGATTGCTACCGAAATTAAGAGCGGTGATTTGAATAAGAAGAATGCACAGGACAAACTGAATACCTTTGTTGATGCAATGAAGGTACAGTAAGCGATATCTTAGTATCAGAAAATGAATGGGACGGGGATGCGCAGAGCAGTAATGCGGTTTGCTTTGCGGCATCCCCAACTCAGATTTAGAAATTGAGGAGGAAGATTATGACCGGCAAAAAGCAAAGAGCATCCAGACAGACGATGCTGTCCGGAGATTATGGCTTCGGAACTGCATTCAAATCCGGTAATGCTTCGACAAAACTATCGGCAGTGATATTTGGGTTTGGCAATATCCTTCATAAGCAGATCTTTCGCGGCCTCCTGTATCTGACTCTGGAAATTGCGTACTTGGTTTACATGCTGGGCTTTGGCATCAATGCGCTGAAGAACCTTGTTACTTTGGGAACCAGAGTGCAGGAAGAAGTATTTAATGAAAAAAAACAGATTTATGAATATGTGACAGGAGATAATTCCATGCTCTGCCTGCTATACGGTGTCATCACCATATTCTTAACCATTCTGTTCCTTGCAGTACTGATTTCTTCCGTAAAAAGTGCCTACGATACAGAGCGCAGGCTGGAACTGGGAAAGGCAATCCCAGGGGTGATTGATGATCTGAACGCCTTCAGCCAGAATAAACTTCATACAGTACTGCTGTTCCTGCCAATCACCGGTGTAATCTGCTTCACGGTTGTCCCGCTGATTTTTAACATAATGATTGCCTTTACCAACTTTGATAAGGATCATCAGCCGCCGGGCAATCTATTTGACTGGGTGGGCTTTGATACCTTCGTGTCTCTTTTTAAAGCAGGCGGAATATTAGCCAATACCTTCTGGCCGGTACTTGGCTGGACGCTGATCTGGGCAGTATTTTCAACCTTTACCTGCTATATCCTGGGTATGCTTCTGGCGATTATCATTAACCGGGAAGGAACACGCTTTAAGAGCTTCTGGAGGTTTTTGTTCATCCTGTCCATTGCCTTACCCCAGTTTGTAACCTTACTCACCATGAGTACGATCTTCAATGCCAACGGAACAGCAAATGCATTGCTTCGGGCAATCGGTATCATTGGTCCCCGGGCATCCATACCGTTTCTGACGGATCCGTTCTTAGCGAAGGTAACCATCATCTGCGTGAATATTTGGATCGGTGTGCCTTTTACGATGTTGAGCACAACAGGTATCCTGAATAATATTCCCAAGGATTTATATGAGGCAGCTAAGGTAGATGGGGCAAACAGCTTTGTCACCTTCTTTAAGATCACGCTTCCTTATATGCTTTTTATTACTACACCAAGCCTGATTACCGCCTTTATCGGAAATATCAATAATTTCAACGTAATCTTCCTGCTTACCGGAGGAGGACCTGTATCACTGGATTATTATTATGCGGGTAAGACGGATCTCTTAGTAACCTGGCTCTATAAGCTGACAATTACCAATAAGGATTATAATATCGGTGCAGTTATCGGTATTATTGTATTTGTTATTTCTGCAACCCTTTCCCTGGTTGTTTATCGACATACAGGATCCTATAAAGATGAGGAGGCGTTCCAATAATGAGTAAGTCAAACAGAAAAATCAATTCTGTCAGGCATACGGTTACCGATACGGTTGTTCACATATTCCTGGCAGTGCTTGGATTTATCTGGGTTCTCCCCATCTTTTTTGTCATCCTGACCTCACTTCGGAAGGAGGGAGGAACCTATAAGAGCTATGTCCTGCCGAGAGCATACACCCTGAGTAATTATAAAAACCTTTTTTCCCAGGAAGGAAGCCTGATCTTCACAAAATGGTTCACTAATACTCTGCTGGTTGCAATTGCGAGCTGTCTGCTTTCTGCATTTTTTGTATTATGCGTGGCTTATGTCATGTCCAGACTTCGTTTCAGGCTCCGCAAGACGATGATGAACATTGCCCTGATTCTAGGTATGTTTCCGAGTTTCATGTCAATGATCGCTGTGTATTACATTCTAAAAGGACTTGGCTTTTTGGATGCCGGACAGCTGAAGCTGGTTGCGCTGGTTTTAGTTTATTCGGGTGGTGCGGGCTTAACCTTTTATATTGCCAAAGGCTTCTTTGACACCCTCCCGAAGACGATCGATGAGGCGGCCTACATTGACGGAGCCACCAAATGGGATGTATTCAGAAAGATTACGATTCCCTTATCAAAGCCGATTATTGTAAATACACTTTTGACCTCCTTTATGGCCCCCTGGGTGGATTATATCTTCGCTAAGGTTATCCTGGGACAGGACAGGGAATATTATACGGTGGCCATCGGCCTTTGGACCATGCTTCAGAAGGAATTTGTTGAATATTACTACACGACCTTTTTTGCCGGTTGTGTCATTATCTCCATACCCATTGCAATTCTGTTCCTTATGACGCAGAAATTCTATATGGAAGGTGTATCCGGAGCTGTGAAGGGCTAAGTCCATACAGTTAACCCCTGCATAACCGATCTGTGAAGTTCGACTTTATAAAAGTAATTTATTGATAATGGGATGGAGAAGACGATGAGAAGATTGACAGGAGTTCTTATGATAATGGTATTAAGCGGAATGCTGTTGTCCGGTTGCAGCAGAGTCGATCATACAGATTCTGGATCAGGGGCGGGACTTACAACACCGTCTCCGGTAGTGAAGCCGACGGAATCTGTAACTCCTGTGGTGAACACAGGAGATGCTTCGAGGGATGTCAGGACAGAGGTACCCTATGCTTATGAGCAGGAACTGAATATCCTGCAGGATAACAATAGAAATTATTACGAGATTTTCGTCTATTCCTTCTATGACAGCAACAAAGACGGAATAGGAGATATCAATGGTGTGATCGAAAAGCTGGATTATATTCAGGGAATGGGCTTTAATGGAATATGGCTGATGCCGGTGATGCCTGCAGCGTCCTACCATAAGTACGATGTGACGGATTACTATAATATTGATCCCGAATACGGCAGTCTAGAGGATTTTAAGAGATTGGCGGAGGAATGTCATAAACGGGATATTAAGCTTATCATTGATTTTGTGATCAATCATACCTCATCAAAGCACCCCTGGTTTACGGAAGCCGTAACATATTTAGAGTCATTGAAGGACGGGGAAGCGCCTGATGCTTCTGTCTGTCCATATGTGGGATATTATCATTTTACAAAGGAAAGCAACGGAAATACAGCCTATCATCGTGTCGGGACCACTGATTTTTATTACGAAGGAGTATTCTGGGAGCAGATGCCGGATCTGGCCCTGGAGAACAAAGCAGTCAGAAAAGAGATCGAGAAGATCGTGAAGTTCTGGATAGCGCTTGGCGTGGACGGGCTCCGTCTGGATGCTGCCAAGGAATATTTTACCGGTGAGACTCAGAAGAACGTTGAAGTACTGAAATGGTTTGAAAGCTATGTAACAGGGATCAAGCCGGATGCCTATATCGTCGGAGAGGTCTGGGAAGAGAGGAATACAATCGCGAATTACTATAAGAGTGGCGTATCCAGCTTTTTTAATTTTCCTTTGGCTCAATATAACGGAATTATCATTAATACAGTTAGAAAGCTTGGTACCGGGTCGGCAACTTCCTTTGCCGACAGTATAACTAAGATGCAAAAGCTTTATGGGGAAAATAATCCGGATTATATTGATGCACCCTTTGTCAGCAACCATGATACAACCAGAATTTCCGCTATGTGTGTGAATAATGAAGAGCAGATGAAGATGGCTGCAGGCCTGGTATTGTCCCTAAGCGGCAGTCCTTTTGTGTATTACGGGGAAGAAATCGGGATGAACAGTCTCGGCGATAAGGATGAGAATAAACGCCTGCCCATGCGGTGGTCGGCTGTGCAACAGACAGGCATGACCAGAGGACCGGTTAAGGCAGACAAAATAGTACAGAAATTCGAACCCGTGGATGTGCAGGAGAAGGATCCTTTATCCATCTTGAACTACTATAAACGTGCTTTGCGGATCCGCAATGAGAATCCGGAGATAGCCAGAGGAACGGTAAAGATTGTGGAGGCATTGACCAACCAGAACATATGCGTATTGGAGAAAGACTATCAAGGAAGCAGGCTGCTTCTGGTTTATAATATAACTCAGACTACGGAAGCAGTTAACCTAATGGAAGCAGGTTATGATAAGCTTTCCCTGCGAGGATATCTAACAGTCGATGGAAGTGTGGTCGAGTGGAACGAAGGCATCCTATCTCTGCCTGCGTATTCCATAGCTATTTTGAAATAAAACGGAAGAAGAACCGGCTGTATAGCCCAGGAGTATCTGGGATGCAGCCGGTTTGATAGGAAGGAAAGAATAGTATTCCTTAAGGTTTTCTCGTTACAGCCATCATTTTTCGTATCATTTCGAACTGCATTTTCTCCTTCGGAGACATGTTTTTTGTGAGTAGTTCAATCATCAGTTCACTTTCTTCTTTCGAAAATACCAAATTCTGTTCCTGCAGGCGCTTATTTGTACTCATCAATAAAGGCAGCACCTGTTCCATGGATTTTCCCTCGGCTTCCTTCATCAATTCAATCAGAATTGCAAGCTTTTTGGGGTCAATATTCTTTAATCTCGGGTTGTTGCTCCAGGACATATCAGCCATCTTTCTGCTCCTTATGATCATCAGGTTTACTATTATTATCATATGACATGGTATTAAAAAGCATTCTTAAGTTGTCGAAGGTACTTTGCTGATCCGGAGGCACCATCGTCTTTAGCATATCGAACATGGCCTGATTAGCAAAGCCTCCGTCATTTGTGCCTGATGCCGGACTGTCTTCTTTTTTTTCTTTCGGAGCCTCTTCCTCCTTGGCGTGCTCGCTATGCTGTTCGAAATTGCGAAAGATTGAATCAAAGTTGGATTCGGAGAAATTACCTGTGACTGTATCCGTATCCTCTTTGTTTTCCTCTTCCCCGAAAGGAAAACCCCCGAATTCCTGCATGGTCTTCATCATATTCATAAAATTATTATACATTTCGAACATTCTTTTTGCGTTGAATATATTTAGAATCCGGTCAACTGTTTCCCTCTCTTTATTATCACAGATCGGGCGGATACCGTTCAAAAGTCCTTCCACATCAATATTGATCGTTTGATAGCCACAGGCAACCATACTCTCCCTGCCGATTATATTCAGGCTTCCCATCAGATCGAGCATCTTACTGAAGAGTTCTACCTTGACGCGGGTTCTGTCATCAAAGTAGGGTAAGGATGCTTTCATTAATTCGGCTGTGTGC
>JAEZLY010000027.1 GCA_023414985.1 Bacillota bacterium
ATATCCACCAGCGTTACCAGGATTAATTTCTTTTCTGACATAACAATCGGAGTGACACTTGCCCGCACCCAGAATTCATACACTTGGCTGCCACGGGTCTCTGCCATCTTATATTCCATATTGTAAGTAGTCCGGTTATATTGGATGGCATCGTTTATGGCCCGTTTTATATCGCAATCAGGGCAGTGAGTCCCATAGCCGCAGCCCAGATCAGAATCTCCATCTCTGATGCAGTTAACACATTTCCCATAGGGCTTCCCGATGATATCCTTTTCTGTCTTGTCCCTGGATTTAAGAAATATTTGGTTTGTTTTGATAGCATAGCCCTTCTCATCCAGAATTAATGTTCCGATCGGTATGCTGTTAAAGATAAGGTTGAGATTCCGTTCCTCTCTGATGTGATTCAATTCAGTGGTACGCAGCCTGGTGATATCCCGAAAAGCAACGACAGCACCCATCATACCGCCATTATTGTCAAACATGGGTGAACAGGCTGCAGACAGATATTTTAGCTCGCCGTTTGCCATCCGAAGGACACTGTTTGCTTCTAACCCGGTTTCCGCCTGCTGTATCAATACATAGGCAACCGGACTGGGAAGCCGTGTTCCTGTCTCTGCATGATAGATTCGGAATATATCGTCAAAGTCCTTGCCATAAGCAAGTTCCGGATCAAATTCCAGTATGTTCTGCGCAAAATCATTAAAATAAATGATTTTACCCTCCCGATCAGTTGCAATTAAACCCTGTCCGATATTGGATAATATCCCCAAGGCTAATTCGTTACTGATGCGGTTCTTTTGTTTCTTGTTCATGCCATCATTTCCTTAACCATATTATTTTGCAGAGCTTATTCCGGCGTCTGTCCTATCCTTCATTCAAGAGATTAAATATATTGTATGCCATGCTGTCCAGAGAGCACTGCTTCTCCACCGCTCCGATATTAAAGGCTACCTTTGGCATCCCGTATACCACACAGGACTTTTCATCCTGCCCAAGGGTTCTGGCACCCTTTCTTCTCATTGACATCAATCCTTTGGCTCCGTCATAGCCCATCCCTGTCAGGATAACGCCTACAGCATTCTTTCCGGCCACTGTTGCTACTGATTCAAAAAGTACATCAACAGACGGACAATGACCATTCACTTTTTCACCGACAAAGCATTCCACTTTATAGCGGTCACCGGCCTTGCGAATGATCATATGCTGATCACCGGGAGCGATCAGTACCTGGCCTTGTTCCACGTAATCACCGGTTTTGGCTTCCTTTACAGTCAGGTTCGTCGTATTATTCAGACGCTCTGCGAACATTCTCGAGAAGTTCGGAGGAATGTGCTGGACTATGACGATACCGGGTGTATCGGGAGGCATCTCCTTGATCACCGCATAGATAGCCTCGGTTCCTCCGGTGGATGCACCGATAGCAATCAGCTTATTTTTATCAGCGGTTCCCCTGCTTTCTATTTTTCGGCCCTTACTTTCCTGAAAGGTATGGACCTTGGCATTAGCCGCTATCTTAATCTTCGCAATCAAATCGTTGATGAAATTCTCGACACTATTCACGGAAGTCAGATCCGGCTTCGCTACAAATTCCACAGCCCCCGCATTCATCGCATCGAATACGGTACCGGAGGTCGAACTGACGACAATGATCGGCAGCGGATATTGGGGCATCAGCTTCCGGATGAAATCAATGCCGCTCATCTTTGGCATTTCCACATCACAGGTCATAACATCAGGTTTGGCAGCAATAATCTTGTCTCTTGCATCATAGGGATCATTTGCGGTGGCTACCACCTCAATATTCGGATCCGAAGACAGCCCCCGAAGCAGCACCTCCCGGAAGAGGATACTGTCATCTACGATTAAAACCCTGATTTTATTTGGCATAGAGTTTCACCCCTTTATATTTTTCGATAAACCGCGGGCTGCACGTATTTAAATCTGGTCTCCTCCCGATTGAGTGATTCGGAATGCCCGATAAAAAGGTATCCGCCGGGTACCAGTAAGTCATAATACTTATTTACCAGGGTATTTTTCGTCTTATCATCAAAATATATCATAACATTTCTGCAGAAGATCACATGAAATTTCTTTTTAAAAGGAAAGACATTCTCCATTAGATTGAATTTCCTGTAGATAACCTCATTCTTGATCTTATCGGTAAATGCTGATGTTTCATTATCAATCTTTTTTGTATAAGCAAGCTTCCATTTTGAGGGCAGCGTATCGATTTCTTTATTACCGTATACGCCCCGTTTCGCCTCCTCAAGAACTTTTGTAGAGATATCCGTAGCAAGGATTTTCGAATCCCAGAATAACTTCTCCTTACCAAGCACTTCATCTATGATCATGGCCAGTGTATAAGGTTCCTCACCGGAGGAACAGCCTGCACACCAGATTCTTAAATCCCGTTCCGTTGCAGTCGATATGATATAGGGAAGTACTACATCCTTAAAATAAGTGAAATGATCCGCTTCTCTCATAAAGAAGGTATGGTTCGTTGTAATCTTATCCAACAAGGTGGATACTGCCATTCCGGTCTTGTCCTTCATCAGATACTCATAATACTCCGAGAAGCTCTGAAAACCGTTCTGAATCAACACATTCTGAAGCCTGCCGATGACCAGCGTGGTCTTCTCGTGCTTTAAATAGATCCCGTAATTTGCTTTTATGTACGCGGATAATTGTTCGAATTCTTTATCCGTAATTGTTATCATGGCGGCACCTCATCTCATTCACTGACTTCGTACTCAGGTACACTGTCCTGTCGAAGCTTCCGTCACTGTTTCATCGGACGATTAATGCAGCAGCTTACTTAGGGTCTGGATTACGTGATCTTCCTTAAACGGCTTTACAATAAAGGATTTTGCACCGCTTTTGATTGCCTCCATCACCATCTGCTCCTGACCCATAGCAGATACCATAACAACCTTGGCATTCGGGTCGAAAGCCATGATTTGTTTCAATGCAGCGAGTCCGTCCAACTCAGGCATCGTAATATCCATCGTGACAAGATCCGGTTTCAGATCCTTATATTTATTGAAGCCTGCCAATCCATTCTCTGCCTCGTCTACCACATCATAATCATGCTTTACTAAAATATTCTTGATAGCCATCCTCATGAAGGCTGCGTCATCCACTATTAATACTTTCTTCATCGTCTTTTCCTTACCCTTCCTCGTCGTAGTGGTTACAGTACTTTACCAAGGGTATCCAGCATTTTATTTACTGTGGATATCAGGTTATCCCTGAGAGAAAAGCTGTACTGTTCCATTTTCCAATGAAAACAGAGTTCTCTGAAATAACCTGATATCATAATAGCAACATTCCTGCTGTCTATCTCCTCGTTCAGCTCTCCGGCACGCTTTGCTTCTTCAATATATCCTGCTATCGTGGAAATTCTGCTCATTTGAATTTCCTTCACCTTATCTGACAGCTCCTCTTCATACAGGAGCACATCAAATACCTGAAAAAGCGTGGTAATCGCCGGATAATTCTCATAATACTCTGCAACGGAAGTCAGGGAATATATCAGCGCTTCTTTCGGAGGAAGATGGTTTAATTTAGCGGATTGAAGGATATCGGCATCAAATTGATTGAAATAATCCAATACGGCTATTAACAAATCATTCTTGTTCTTGAAATGCCGAAATAACGTTGCCTCGGAAATATCCTGTCTTTTTGCAATCTCTCTGGTCGTCAGTTTCTGGATCCCAAGCTCATTAATAATATCAATTGCCGTTAGAATCAGCTGTTCTTTCCTATGCAATATATTCATTACCATAATATCCCACCTGCCGTAGTATTTGCTTACATCCATTATAATAAGCCTGGTTATTTGTGTCAATCTTTGTTTTAATATGCAAAAAGCTGCGATAAATCAAAGGAGGTACTTACGATGATAACTCAATTAATCCCAGCTTTTTAAGCACTCCAAGGAATTTCTCCGTGTCCAGCGGCTTTGCTGCATAGGCATCGCACCCCAGTTCAAAGGAGTTCTGAATAATCTCCGTTTCTGTCAGTGCTGTGATCATTATGATTTTTGACCGCTTTTCATACGGTAATCCTTTCTGCCCCTCCAAATCTTTCAAATGCTTGAGAACCTTTACTCCGTCCACCTTCGGTATCATAATATCCAGGCAGATCAGATCATAGGGCTTCTCTTCCTTTAGTGCAATCAAAAAAGCGTCAAGTGCTTCCAAGCCGTCCACCACCAAATCGCATTCACCGTATTGTGACAGGAGCTTATAGAGAAACCTACGGCTGGCTAAATCATCTTCTACGATTAATATCTTCACGGTTTGCCCCCTTCCGTAATCATTACTGTACTAATATATGAACGATACTTCTTATGCCCTTGTTCTATTGGATCGTGTCATTGATATCCTCCAATTCGTTCTCAGTCAAAAACCTGTCGCAATCCAGTAATAGCTTCACAGCACTGCCAACCTTACCGATCTTCCTGATATATCTGTTGTTTATCCTATTCATCTGCGGAGGATCCACAATATCCTGTTCAGGTATTGTCAGCACCTCTGCCACGCTGTCAACAATTAGTCCGATGGAAATCTCTTTGATATCGACCACAATCACGCAGGTCCGGTCATTATATTCCTTCGCTTCTTTCTTAAACCGGGTTCTAACGTCAATTACGGGGATAATCTTGCCCCTGAGATTGATGATACCGCGTACATATTCGGGTAGCTCGGGGATTTCAGTAATAGCCTGAATACCGATGATTTCTGTTACATACCTGATCTCAATTCCATAACACTCGCTTCCTATCACAAAGGTCAGATAACGGTCTTTTTGAGTATCCTCTTCCAGTTCGGCAGTTGTTTCAAATAATTCAGCCATATATCTTCCTCCTTTCAGTTATATTAATACTCTGTTAACTAAACATTCTGGCTACATCCAAGATCAGGCTGATGTTGCCGTCTCCCAGTAGGGTACAACCTGCCAGTCCTTTGATTTTCTTGAAATTCTGTATATACTGAGGCAATGCTTTTACCACTACCTGCTGCTGTCCAAGCAATTCATCCGCAAAGACACAGACTGTCTTCTCATCCTGCTCCACCATAATGATGATACCTTCTGAGAAATTGGTCACTTCAGTCTTCACATGATATAATTCATGAAGACGGCGGACAGCGTGGCATTGACCCCGTACCATAATCATCTCATTTCCATCCGGATCTGTAAAGATATCACCTTCCTTCGGACGGAAGGATTCTTTGATGGAAATCATGGGTATCGTATATCTGGATTTACCGACCTTGATATTCATTCCATCAATGATAGCCAGTGTCAAAGGTATCTTCAAAGTAATTACTGTTCCTTTATCCTCGACGCTGTCTACATTCAATGTTCCTCCGACCGCTTCGATGTTTTTCGTAACAACATCCATTCCGACTCCACGG
>JAEZLY010000116.1 GCA_023414985.1 Bacillota bacterium
ATGAATGGAGGCTGTGAAATGAATGTGCTTGTAGTAGACGACAGTCAACTCAATCTTTCAATCGCCAAACGGTACTTAGAAGCCATTCCAGACATCACGCAGATTCTGCTATGCAGTGACCCTTCAGAGGCAAAATTCTTACTTCACGATAATACAATCGACATCTTAATATTGGATATCATCATGCCGGTGATCAGCGGTCTGGATTTATTAGCTCAAATCCGCTCTAATCCCGATTATGACGATATGCCCATCATCATGTTAACCTCCCTGGACGATCTTGAAAGCTATAAAAAATGTTTTGAACTTGGCGCATTTGACTACATCTATAAACCGATCAATGCGCTGGAATTTACCGCACGCCTTAAGGTCGCAGTCGAATCTAAAAACAATTCCAATAATCTGAAATCCCTGATTGACGTGACAAAAAAACAGTATGAGGAATTAAAAATCATCAATGCTCAATTGACTGAGACAAAGTTTAACCTGGTTCAATCTGAAAAGATGGCTGCCATTGGACAGCTAGCGGCAGGAATTGCCCATGAAATTAATAACCCGATGGGCTTTGTCAGCAGCAATTTTGATACCTTGCATAAATATTTTCAGAAAATAATAGAATTTCTTGAATTTGAGCAGGGTAGAATAAACGGGACGGCATTTTCTGATCATCCCGAAGCGCAAAGCATTGCGGATGAGATCAGGATGAAATATAAAAGTCTGAAACTTGATCTCATATTCGCAGAGATGGAGGATATTTTTTCTGAATCTGAAAATGGCATTAAGCGGATTACGGAAATTGTCAAGTCTCTCCGATTATTTGCACGTTCACCCAAGAATGACGAGAAGGATACTTATGTATTACGGGAAATCATACAGCAGGTTCTGCTGATCACGCAGAATGAGGTGAAATATGTTGCCGATATCGAACTTGATGTCCCGGAGGACATCGTACTCTTCTGCAACCGAGTATTAATCGGACGAGTATTCGTAAATATTATCTTGAATGCCGCCCAGGCAATTCAGTCACAGGAACGAAATGAGCTTGGTCACATCAGAATCAGTGCCGGAAAGGAGGACCAGGCTGTCAAACTCTGGTTTAGCGATGACGGTCCCGGCATTCCTGAAGAAAATCTTTCCAAGATTTTCGTACCCTTCTTTACCACGAAGGATATCGGTCAAGGCACCGGCCTTGGTTTAAGTATCTCATATGATATTATCGTAAATAAACATAACGGCTCAATGGAAGTAAAAAGCGAACCTGGCAAGGGTGCAGCCTTTCTCATTACCCTGCCGATCGTAACCAATGAATAACGTAACCTATCGTCGTACTTTTTTTCAGGATGACTTCACTCACTATGGACTTTATGTGAACTTTATGATGACTTAGCTATGCTAGATTACACTCCAGATAATCACCAGGACGGCAATCTTGTAATCAGTTTTTCATTTGAAGAACTAAAATTTCACAAAAATGAAAGGATGAAGGGGTATGAAAAAGATTTTAATTGTAGACGATGAAGTGCAGATTCTGAAAGCTTTATCGAGAATGTTTTTGGATACTGATTATGAAATATTCACAGCGGAAAACGGCATGGAAGCGCTGAAGATTCTGGAGACCAATGAGCTTGATATGATCATCAGCGATATGAAAATGCCTATTCTTGATGGATATAAGCTTTTAACGATCGTAAAAGAAAAATACCCTAAGATTATCCGTATCATACTTAGCGGATATGCAGAGGAAAAGCCCATGTTCCGGGCCTTACTGCATAATCTGGCAAAGCTGTATGTGTTTAAACCGTGGAACAATGAACTTCTGATCAAGGATATCGAGAAGCTGTTCACTGATGATGTGGTATTAAATTCTGCACAATTAATGAAAATGGTGGAGGATATGGACTGCAATGACACCATGCCCGGTAATTGTGAGAAAATGATCGGTTTCATTGAAGAAGAAAATATGGAAGCTTTGGTGAAAGAGATAGAGAAGGATCCCGATATCTCTTCCCTGCTCATTCAGGTGGGTAAATCCGCTGTATACGGCGTCATGCCGGATACCGTCCGTCAAGCGGCCAACTATATCGGACTGCATAACTTAAAAAGCTTTATGCACTGGGCTTGTGTTCTCAGTTCCACCAAGAATACTGCTGACATTGAAGAAGAACCGGAGCTATTATGGAAGCATGCCTATCTGACCAATCGGATCTTCCTCTTCCTTTACGAAGCCTTTCTGCATAAGCAGCCTCCGGAAGCGGCGATGTTTGCCGGTCTGATGCATAACATCGGACTCATCATACTGCTTTCAAGTCTTGAGAAGAAAGAAAAGATAGCAAAGAAGGATTTCACTCCCAATGATTATATGACGGAGCTGGGTGAACATCTGGTCAGTCATCAGGAGGTTGGAGCTCATTTCCTGGATCTGTGGGATCTGCCCTTCCCGATGTATGAAGCGGCATTGTATCATCATAGCCCGCTGGACATAGATATCGTTAATACCGAGCTGGTTTCCATCGTTCATATCGCTCAGTATTATGCCTGGGTCAAACTTGGTGTTACAGATATTCCTGACATCCGGGAGGAAGTATTCGGAACCATCAATATTACCAGAGAGGACTTTGAGAAACGTCTGGCAAGGTACCTGAAATAAGTATACAGTATGTAAATAACTGTTGTTTGTCTTGAATAAAAGGAACTGTTGTAAAATACTCATCATAAAGGAAGGTGGAGCTGCTGCATAATAACATTCATTATGCAGCAGCTCCACCTTCCTCTTTAACATATATTTTACTACAACCCTACACTTATATCAGATAGTTCCCGACAATTCGATCTGTTGCAGCACCACCAAACAGTACCTTACCATCCTGCACCATTAGCCGGACTTCATTGAACTCAATTCTTTCTCCACCCTGCTCCAATGCGATCGGATTTCCGGACCACAAGCCGTGTTTTAGCATATAATAGCCAAAGGCGCTGTTACCGGAACCCGTTGCCGGATCCTCCAGATACCCATACTTTGGTGCAAATACTCTGGTGTGGGCAGTTCTTCCCTTCTCCTTTGCCTGCATCGTGAAAATCAGAATAATATCAATCCCCTGCTTCTCACAAAAATGCTTTAATACCTGCTCCTGCGGATAGATTGATATTTCCTTCGAAAACTTTGCAATCGGAACAATTAAGGTATTTAAACCCGCATTAATCACTTCCACCGGATATTCTGATAAAAGATCAGCGAAGTTGAAACCGAGCTTTGCGGCAATATATTCCTTGGAGATGGTAAGGGAATGATATTCCGGTTGAGGTGCAGTAATATAGACCGCATTCTGATCTGCTATCCTGTTAAATACCTTCAGCCTTCCCTTTCGAACGGTCTCGATCATCAGCTCTTCCTTTGCCATCAATTCAGGCTTCTGCTTAAGCAGGCTGTAGATGCAGGCAATCGTACCATGACCGCAGAAATCCACTTCGCATTCACTGGAGTAATAAGAGAGAATCAATTTTCCTTCCTCCTCCCGCAAATAAACCACCTCTGACACAAAGCCTTTATGCTGTTTTGCAATCAACTGCATCTCCTGCTCCGTCAGACTCTGCCCGGAACCCAGATAGATGCAGGCTGCCGGATTACCGTCCGACCCTCCGACGGTAAAGGCGTCAATCTTCTTATACGCTAATTCTCTCATCAAACTCCCCCTTTTTATAGATCTGTGCATATTCTATCTTATGAAGAATGTAAATCAAAGCTATTACAAATAGATAGATAAAAGTGGAAACGATTCTATTTTTCATAAATTTCTCACTAGATCTATTATTGTATTACCATGTAATATTTTCCATATCATATCGCAACAGTTTACTATAGTCAACCTACTTATTTCATATGTATTTTGATAATAAGAAAAATGCATGTAAAAGAATTGATTTTATTTCAACGATTTATATTGTTCTATTAAAAAAAGAGATTAAACTGATTTTACAGTTTAATCTCTTTCATTTTTACTACGATGTTTCCCGTTCCAACTGTGTAAGATAGCGGAATGCTTCTACATCACCGGTTCCACACATTTCGAAGGAGGGTCTTAGGCTGGAACATACCGCAGGTCGCAGCTCACTGCCGAACAGCCTGCACAGGTTATCCTCCGTCAGCTGGATACAGCGAACTCCGGCTGGTTTGCCTTCCGGCATCCCCGGTATGGAGGAAGATATAGAAGGGGCGATACAGCAGGCGCCGCAACCCATTCTGCATTCCATCTGCTTCGTGCTGTTCTTATGCATTCTGGCCTTCCAGCTTTCTCTCCTGCTCCAGTGCTGCCTGTGCAAGGAGATTTAGATAATTCCAGGGACGGTCAAAATGAGGCTGGAAGAAGAAATCCACATAGGCAAGATCCTCAATCGTCATCCTGTTCTGTATTGCCAGTGATAAGGTATTCGCGGACTGAGTGATATCATACTTGCTCATGACCTGTCCTCCGACGATTCGGTTGGAACCGACTTCATATACCAGCTGCATCAGTACTTCTTCCGTTGTCGGCATAAACTCAGGTCTGTAATTATCCTTCAGAATGACAGAACGTACAGAAAGACCGAATTGCGCCGCACTGGAGACTGTTACACCGGTGGAACCGATATTGTAACCAAAGAGATGAAGTCCTGATGTTGCCTGTGTACCGCGGTATTTTACCTTCGGTTCAAGGATGTTCTTCCCGATCAGCATACCCATCCTGACAGCATTGGTAGCAAGGGGAATATAAGCCTGCCCGCCGTTCGGATTATAATGTACCGAGCAGCTGTCTCCGGCTGCAAGGATATCCGGATTACTGCTTCTCATATATTCATCAACAACGATCGCACCATTGGGCAGCATGTCAACCTTACCCTTCAGCAGCTCGTTATTCGGGCGGAAACCGACGCATAGGATTACAAGATCAGCAGGAAATTCTCCCTTTGCTGTCACAACCTTTGTTACCGCTCCCTCTTCATTGGCTTCAAAGCGGGTAACCGCCTGATCTAGTGCCAGAGAGATTCCACGATTTCTTAAATCCTCTTCCAAAATATCCGTAAATTCCTTATCCAGATATTTATTCAGAATACGATCCAATCCATCGATTAAAGCGACCTCTTTGCCCGACTCTCGGAAAGCTTCTACCAATTCAATACCGATATATCCACCGCCTACGATCACCACTCTCTTAGCTTCCTTCGTCCGGCTTATGATTTCGTTTGCCTGTGCAAAGTTCTTACATAGCAGAATGTTTTTACTCTCAATACCGGGGATTGGCGGTATGATCGGCCAGGAACCGGTGGTATTCACCAGCTTGTCATAGCTTACTACGATTTCCTTCCCTGTCGTCAAATCCTCGGCTACTACCTTCTTTGCCTCTGTATCTATATTCTTTACATTATGCCTGATCTTAATATCCGCACCCATACTCCGAAGTTCCTCCGGACTGCTGTAAAATAAGCCTGCAGCATCCTTTACGACTCCTCCGACATATAATGCAATTCCACAGGACAAAAATGAAATATTGTCATTCCTCTCAAATACAGTAACCTCTGCATTTGGATTTTCTCTTAAAATTGTCTTTACAGCAGCTGTTCCCGCATGGGTACATCCAATCACTACAACCTTCATAGTTATTTCCTCCGATCTAAGTTTATAAACAGTAATCATTACTATTATTAATTATATTATACTATTCTATTCAACAAAGTCAATGAAAATATTACTATTTTTTTCTCGGCTTTCTTCCTCTTTTTTGTGCTCCCGGTTTTCTTCCCCTCCGGGATTTTCTCCGTTTCTTACCGGTTGTAATCCTGTATATGACAAGAATAATAATTGCAAGAAGAAATATGGCAATACCATAAACTACAGCACCAATCGTATTTGGTTTTCCGAGAATGGCTACCGGGCTTCTGTCCTCTTCGAAGATTTTTCTTCCCTGAGCCTTTTCATAAGCAGCCGGTATGGTGGATATACCATTTGTCTGATCAAAGGATTGTAAATATTCTACAACTGCATACCATTCTTTCAGCTCGCTTTTTTTGCCGTTTTGTTTATTATAAATGATATAATCTTCAAAATCGGTGATTATATTTCCATCCTTATCCTTAGGAACAATGGACATCAGGCCAAAGGATTTGTCTCCGACCACAGAAAGCATTTGGGCTGAATACAGATTGCAGACGATTCGGTACAGCTTATCCTCCTTCAGTTCTTCCGTAGTGCCGTCTTCCTTCACCAGCTCTGTGTCCACAACCTTGTTAAAGATCAGTCTATGCGGATTGAAGGTAAAATTCATCCCCGAAAAATAAAGCTGTGCATCACTCATTAATGGTGTGATAGAAGCATCTACCTCACACAGTGTCTTCATCTCCTTTCCGTCCAAATAGACGGAGATCAGAGGATAACCGGGTTTTCCGTCGGCTCCGATACCCAGGGAGCTGATACTGAACGCATTGGCAGTCGTAACTTTGCCCGGAAATATCGTATCCCTTATGGTACCGCATGGTACAACAGCTGCAGCAATCGGTATGTAATTATCTCCCTCTGCCTTTTTCACAGAATAGAGATAAGCATCACTGATCAGATTGCCTATTGTAGCTTCGCCATGTATTCCGTAGATTTCTTCAGGAGTCTGGAACCGATAATCGGAATAAGCAATTTCCTCATCGTATTTTAAGCCGAATTGGTCAAAGTATTTCTCTTGAACCAGCTCCTTATAGCTCAGCACCTGTTGCTTAACCGTGTTATCTTCCGGAAAGCTATCATCGATCGGAATCAATTCATATCGATCCAGCTTCCAGCTTCCATTGCTTCCCTTGGTCAGCTTGACACTGCCCAAAAATTTACCATAACAACCGGCTGAACCAATGATCGTATTACCGACGAGAATCGGCTCGGTTAATGTTGTATGGGTATGTCCGCTGACGATCATATTGATCTCCGGAACCTTTTTCGCTAGGAGTTCATCCTCGGATTCCTTTGCTTTCGCCTTGGTTCCCGAATGGGACAGACAAAGAATGAAATCTGCTTTCTTTTCTTCCTTAAGAATCTTTACCACTCTTTTCGCCTGTTCTATCTCATCACTGAAGGAAGCTTCGGACATCGGTGCCATGGATTCGGATTCTTCTCCCATTAAGCCAAAGATGCCGATTTTGATTCCATTTCGCTCCAGCAGGATATAATCCCGGACGCCATAATCCTCCATGGCAGCTTTAAGCTCCGATAAGGAAGGTGAAAGCTTTCTCTCTTTATCCACGGGAAATTCGATATTGGAGGAAACGATGACCGGCAGCTTCTCCTTACTTTTTAATGCTGCCTGTAAGCTTCCCGTCAAGCCTGCGGGGCGATAGTCAAATTCATGATTACCGAGCGTCGTGACATCATAGCCCAGAGTTCCAAGCAGGCGAAGCTCCGGAGAATCACTTGCAAATATAGTCTGAAACGGCGTTCCCATGGAGAAGTCTCCTCCGTCCACGAGCAGGGCCTCCGAATCCTGTTTCTTCTGCGCTTTGATAGCGCTGGCCAATCTTGCATATCCCCCAAGCTTTCTTATCTCACCGTTCTCCACAGTCTGAAAGGGCAGAAAATTCTCATGTAAATCATGGGTAAAGAGGACCGTCAATACTTTTTCCTGTTCTTTCGCTGCAGCAGGATGCAACTGCCAGGTAAAGGCTGCAACCGGTAGGAATATGATTAACAGGATTAAAGCTATTTTTTTGAAATGCAACTTATCGTCATTTCTCATCATGATACTATCCTCCACCCTATCTTAATTAGGAACAGTCCGCATACTGTCAACCGGAACTGTCTGCCTTGATACTAATCAATCTTTCCTACTGCCGCTGCATACACAACGAACTCATTTTCTTTATCCTCGGACGGCTCAGAGCAGAGATCAAGTAATTCATCTGCCGGTTTTTGATCATAGGCACCGATGGCGCAGGTACCACAGCCGATGGCCTCACAGGCCAGGTATAGGTTCTGACAGACATGTCCCGCATCCAGCAAGGCATATTTTTGTGCATCCAGGACATAACGCCATTCACTTCTATATGGAATGACGGTCCATACGAAGCCGACCGCAGCATGACCGAAGAAGCTCTGTCCACCGAAAGCTTCGCTCACACGGTCTGGCTGATGTTCCAAAACTTTAACAAACTCCAACTTATGTGTTGATGCAAGATAATGATAGACTCCCGGTTCCAGCTCTTCCACCCTATTGATAAAAAGATAGGTTTCAAAAGGATGCCTGGCCCCCGCAGAAGGGACGGTTCTCATGGTAGCCTTCCTGTTGCTGCCCACGATGGACTTCACTCCCTGCGTTGACCAAAGAAGGAAGGAAAGCTCTGTCAGTGTGAGCTTTTCATCGGTATACTTCCGTCTGCTAACCCGGTTGTTCATGATATCGAGAAAGTTATTATTCTTTATGGCCTGATCAAACTCCCTCGGCAGCTCGATGGTTATTGTTCCCATACCGACTTTTTCCAAAGGCGGCTGCTGTAATCCTGCCATTTGGTCCGAGATCAGTTCTTCGTCACTCTCGTCATATGCTTTCATCACCTCACGGTGTTCGATTATCTTTGCTTTCAAATCATCTCTTTCCAATTTATCTCCTCCTGTGCCTGTCCCTGAAAAGCTACAATTTCATTCTATCATCCGTGCGGACTGGTAGCAATAGGAATGGTACATTTCTTACTTTACATTTCGTGATTCTATGCTAGTATGGTTAGTAATATGAACACTCTACGTTACGTTTACCGGCAGCTATACGTTCGGTCGGTTGCAGACCCGGATGATTAAGGTTATGATGGAGCAATGAAAATTCATATCATTTTGTGGGAGGTTACCAATGGATAACAGAAAAATCGGAGAATTTATTACGATGACTAGAAAGCAGAAAAATTTGACACAGAAGGAACTGGCAGATATGCTCGGCATAACGGATAAAGCCATCTCCAAATGGGAGCGGGGTGCAGGTTATCCGGATATCAGCCTGCTAAAGCCGCTGTCAGATGTTCTCGGTGTAACAGTAACGGAGCTCCTGGAGGGAGAACCCAATCCCATGTCGGAGACAGAAACTGCTCCTACTCAGCCGGAAGCAACCGTGAAAATAGAAGAAAGCAATAGGACTTTGCTGAATGCCCTCAGCTATACCGATCATCTGATACGTCAGAAAGAAAACAAAATCGGAAATATTATAGCCATCAGTCTCGGCCTGCTGCTCATTCTTGCCATATTTACCTGTTTGATTGTTGATATTGCTGTAACGCATCAGTTCACCTGGTCCAGAATTGTCCTCGTAAGCTGTGTATACGGCGGCTGCCTCTTTCTTCCCCCGTTCATCAGTAAAAAGCGTGGTCTGTTCTATAGTTTATGTTTTTTAACGGTATTGATCTTTCCCTTTTTGGGAATTCTCTATCGCTTAACAGCACCGGCATCCGTCACAACTATCATACTATGGCAGATGGAATTCCCGATTGCTCTTATTTGGTTGGTCTTTCTCTGGTTGATTGTATTGCTGGTCAGGAAAGTCAGAATCAATCCCTGGCTGAAGGTCTCAATCCTTTCACTGACCTGCATCCCATGTGACTTGTTCACCAATTTTCTGATAGACCGGTTGTTTAGCAGCAACTATTCTTTCTTTGATGTAATGGAGTATATAATTACTGTTTTTGCCTTATTATTCATCGCAGTAATCTGCTTTCTGATTGGAATGCTGAGAAGAAGCAGAACGAAATAACTTACTATACCTCCAGGATACCGCTTGGCGCAGGAAAAGGATATTCTGCTCTCTTCCCTGTGATTATCCCTGTATCAGTATTCAGATTGAATACCGTAACCAGATCAGAATTCTGGTTGCAGACGATCAGCTGCTGCCCGTCTTTGGTCACCAGCATGTGTCTGGGATGCTTACCACCGCAATCCTGTTCGGATAGCCATTCCAGCAGTCCGTCCTTCTTTACGGAAAAGACCGCCACTGTATCAGCTCCGCGATTGGCTGCATATAGAAATCTTCTGTCTTTTGAGAAGCATAGTGTGGAACAATTACTGGTGCCCCGAAAATCATCCGAAAGCGTGGAAATTTTCTGAAGCAGCCGATATTCCCCGCCATTTTCATAGACCAGTATTTCGTTGGAATATTCGGTGATGATATAAATCAATTGTTCTGAATCGGAAAGAACAGCATGCCTCGGACCGCTGCCTTTGGGTGTCTCAATTATTGTATTAAGTACCAGCTTATCCTGCAATATGGTATAGAGAAAGATGCAATCCAAGGCGATATTCACGGTATAGAGTTTATCCTCCGCCCGGTTAAGCAGGACACAGTGTGCTCTGGTAATCGGTATTCCTTGTATCTCATGATGGAACATAAGTCCGAATTTTCCTTGCTCCACATGAAGGGCGAAAAGAGTTCCGGTTCCATAACAGGCACCGAATAATGCTTTCTGCCTGGTAGAGTAAGTGATATGGCAGAGTGCGCCGCCTTCTATCCTTCTATCATCCACGGGCTCGTAGCCCGCAGCAGTCTTCCGATAGGAATATACAGAAGCATACTCGTCGTCCTCTGTCACTGTGAAGAGAATTCCGTCTCCCTGGCATAAAAAGCTCGGATTATCTACAGAAGACTGCCAGCTGCTCTTAATTGTATTATCTTCCGCTAATGTGCATAGTGACATGGTCGGGGTCGGCTTCTTCCCATAGCCGGATATCATCCATTCCATTCTATTCCTCCTCTTTGGTTAGCAGATTCTGGGCAAACCCTCTCCGTACAGGACATCGATCCGCCTTCTCCCCTGCAGCGGAGTAATCATCGTGACGCTTTTCCCGTCTGTTATTCTTCCAATGATTGCGGCATTTCTGCCGTATTTTGATTTTCTCATTGCTGTCAGTGCACTCTCTGCCTGCTTCTCAGGTACTACGGCAAGCAGCTTGCCTTCATTTGCCATATAAAGCGGATCCAGTCCCAGGATATCACAGAAGCCTTTGATTTCTTCACTGATCGGTAAGCCGGACTCTTCTATCTCGACACCGCAATGAGAGCTATCAGTGATTTCATTTAATATGGTTGCAAGGCCGCCCCGGGTGACATCCCTCATAAATCGAACCTTGATCTTCTCCTTCAGGAAGCTTCTCAGAATGCCTGTTAAAGGAGCACAGTCACTTTGGATCCTGTTCTCTATTCCCATTCTTTGGGACAGGATAGCAGCATGATGTTCTCCCAGATTACCCGACAGAAGAATCACATCTCCCGGTTTGCAATTTGCTACACTGACTCCGTTCATGGCAATCTCACCAATACCGGAGGTATTGATATAGATACCGCCGTTTCCTTCGATCACCTTTGTATCACCGGCTACGATCTGTACCCTGGCCTCCCTAGCGGCCTTTGCCATGGAAATTGCAATCTTCTCCACGGTCTCCAGCTCCGCTCCTTCCTCCAGTATGAATCCGGCCGTCAGGTATTTCGGAATGGCACCCATCATAGTCAGGTCGTTTACTGTCCCACAGACGGCTAGCTTACCGATGTCACCACCCGGAAAAAACATTGGTGTAACCACAAAAGAATCCGTTGTGTAGGCAATTTTACCCTTCACCTTTAGAACGGCCGAATCCTCCATCCTGTTTAAGATGCTGTTATTAAATTGTTTTAAAAATATTTCATGAATTAAGCTGCTGGTCTGGACACCGCCGCTTCCGTAAGCCATATTGATTTTCATCCATGCTCAGTCCTTTTCTTTTTTCTCATATCACAGATCAGGAATTCCCACTGAGGGTCATTTCTATCTGTTCTTATACCAGATGCCGCAGGCTCCTTCGCTGCTAACCATACAGGGACCGACAGCATTCATAGGGGTACATACCTTATCGAACAGGGGACACTCCACCGGTTGGATCCGACCCAAGATTACATCGCGGCAGCGACACCCCTTTTGCTGTCCTACTGTGGTCGTTTCCAATTTACTCCCGGCATCATAAGCTTCATATTCTTTCTTAAGGCGGAGACCGGATAAAGGAATCGTACCTATTTCACGCCATTCTTCATCCGCTGCTTCGAAGTATTTTTCGACCAGCACCCGAGCATTCTTATTTCCTTCCTCTGTTACCACACTGGGATAGAGATTCTTTACCTCCGCCTTCTGCTGACCCAGCTGATGAACAATCTCATATACCGCACCAAGGATATGCTCTCCTTCAAAGCCTGCGATTACGCAGGGCTTTTGGTATTTCTCTGTAAGCTCTGTATAGACCTGGCTGCCGATAATGACGCTGACATGCCCCGGACACAGAAATGCATCAATGCCTTTCTCATTTTCACAGATAAAGGTCAGTGCTGGCAGGATGGTTTTGATCGAGGTCAGCAGCCTTAGGTTCTTTATATTTTCTTTTATCAGCTCATCCATGATTAATCCATAGATAGGAGTTGTTGTCTCAAAACCGACAGCAGCAAAGATAAACTGAGTCTCCGGCTCTTCCTTGGCAAGCTTGATTGCTGCCAGCGGAGAATACAGAATTCTGACCTTTCCGCCCTGCGCCTTCGCTTCCGTCAGAGACATACTGGTACCTTTCACCTTCATCATATCACCGAAGGTCAGAACACAGTGCTTTTCTCTAAGGGAATACTCCACCAGTCTGTCAATATAGGCCGGAGTCGTGACACAGACCGGGCAGCCGGGTCCGGAGATCAGCTCTATGGATGGAGAAAGCAGACTTCGAATACCTGATTTAAAGATACTGGCTGTATGGGTCCCGCAGACCTCCATAATCTTAATTGGTCTTTGATCATATTCCTTTAGTTCCTTTTTGATCTGCTCAAGGGTTTTCATCAAATTCCTCCCCAAGGCTCTCGAATATCTCCAGTAATTCCTCCGCTGCGTCCTTTTGCATAACCTCAAGCACGCAACCCGCAT
>JAEZLY010000124.1 GCA_023414985.1 Bacillota bacterium
ACTCTGGATTCAATCCGGAATACGTCACCCAGACTTCCTTCTTCATAAATCTTCTTCATTGTCAGGTAGTCTTCATCCCAACGGCGATTCTGATGTACGGTGAATAATTTCCCTGTCTCCTTGGATACGTCAATCATTTCTTGTAAATCCTTTGAGTTCATGGTAACCGGCTTCTCGCTTACCACGTTCTTGCCCGCACGCATTGCCTGAATAGCAATCGGCTTATGCAAATCATTCGGGGTAGCAACTAAAACGATATCGATTTTGTCGTCACTTAAGAGCTCCTCGAGGCTGCCGTAGCTGTGAACGCCTACTTCTGCTGCATATTTTTTGCGGTCCTCAGCAATATCATAGATACCGGCTACCTTCAATCCGTCAATGGTATCAATGGTTTCTCTGTGCCAATTGCCCATTCCTCCAAAACCAATGATACCGAGCATATAATTTTGTTGTTCCATATAAATCTCCATTCTTACGTAAACTTGTGAATATGTGCGTACGCACAATATTCACAAGCACATGATAATCATTTTCTGTGAAAAATATTAAGCCCAGAACATAACGCCTTTATCTTCAAAAATCAGGACATCCTTTAAGAAATTGATCGCCTTGGTAAGACCTTCCTGACCGGACATCAGACTGTCTTCATGCTCGATGCTCAGTACATGATCATAGCCTGCCATACGGAGCTCAGATACCATTGCCTTCCAATAGTCAGCGGAATTACCGTAGCCAACTGCTCTGAAGATCCAGGAACGGGTCTTCTCATCGCCGTAATGACCGGTATCAAGAACACCATTCATTGCAGTATTGTATTTATCAACCTTAGTATCCTTAGCGTGGAAATGGAAGATTGCATTCTCCTTACCAAGCTCTCTGATACACAGACAAGGATCCATGCCCTGCCAGATCAGATGACTGGGATCAAAGTTTGCACCAATTTCGGGACCAACTGCAGCACGGAGCTTCAGCAGAGTACTGGTATTATATACACAGAAGCCGGGATGCAGCTCAAGCGCAATCTTATTGACACCATGCTCCTTTGCAAAAGCAACCTTCTTCTTCCAGTAAGGAATCAGAACCTCATTCCACTGATATTCTAAAATCCTAGCGTAATCCTCAGGCCAGGAACAGGTAACCCAGTTGGGTACTGTCTCATTCGGTCCGCCGCCGGGACATCCGGAGAAGGTATTGATGATATTAATTCCCAGCTTTTCTGCAAGCAGAATTGCCTTTGTAAAATCATCTTCGAATTTCTTGGCAGTCTCTTTATCGGGATGGACCATATTACCGTGGCAGCTTAACGCACTGATCTCCAGGCCATGTTTTTTAATGGTATCCTGGAATTTTTTCAGTTCATTTTCATCATTTAACAGAATATCCGGATTACAATGAGCTTTGCCGGGATAACCGCCGCATCCTATTTCAACCATCTGGACACCCTTGCCCGCAAGGAATTCACATGCCTTATCAAGAGACATATCGCCTAATACAACCGTTAATGTACCTAACTTCATCGCATTTCCTCCTATAACTATATTTATTTAACATAATATTATAATTCTATCACCTAAATATCTATGGATATCTTGCTGAAAGCACATATTATCTTGCTACTTTTTATGCGTTTGCACTTTTCCATATGGAAGAGGGAGCATACCCGTAATACTTCCTGAACAGGCGTCCAAAGTTATTATAATCCTGAAATCCAACCATGGACGCGATCTCCGATACCGTCAATTCCTTCTGCTCCAGAAGGTGATGCGCTGTCTTTAAGCGTACTTCATTGATATAATTCAGAGGGCTCAGGCCCATGCTTTCCCGGAACAGATGACAGAAACGATATTCGCTCAGATGTGCCAGATCTGCCAAAGTCTGGATTGCGATCGGTTCGGTATAGTTATTCTGAATATACTGAAGTACCATATTTAACCGTGTCAGGTTTTTATTTCGTTTGATGCACTCCTTATCCGAGAGACTCACCACAACATAGTTTCTAAGCAGATAAGTAATCAGCTCATATATTTTCCCCTTCATGGACAACTTATAACCGACATTCTTGTTTTTTTCTTCCTCATAGATACTTTCCATTAATTCTTTTACCTTCGAATCTTTTTCGACAAGGGACTGGAAAATGACATTACAATTAGCAATCTCTCTGGAGAAGGAATCCATCTCAAAGATTACCACCAGCGCTTCAAAATGTTTGCTGCTGCTCATGCCCTCATGGAGCTCGTTGCTATTGATGATTACCAGATTACCCTCTTCCATTTTGATCGGCTTCTTATTGCAAAAGAAAGTACCCTGACCCTCCATCACATAATGAAGCTCAAAGTGCTCATGCCAATGGGGTGGGCAATAAAAGCTTGGTTTCCTGATCTGATTGGTAAACATCTGTACAGGAAACTCTTCATCATTAATAATTTTTTTCTCATAAAGGCTCATATCATGCATAATAAACCCCTGCTTTCAAACATTTATACTGCCATAACTCACCATCTCCTATTTTACCAGAACAAGCGAGCTCTTTCAATCATTACCGCCCAGTTTCGAAAACGACAATCATGAGAACAAAGTGTCAGCTAGCTGACACTTTCGATGCTTGCTCTGCAAGTATTGCCCGACCGCGGGTTGCGCAGCAACAAACTTCCTCACCGCGAGGTGTGCATCCTTGCGGAGCTTTTTATCTTATAGGATGTTCTATCCTATAAGATAAAAATAGCCCTAAAAAGACTTCCGTCCCTTAGGGCATGCTTTACAAATCCTTCAATCCATTAAAATAGTAAATCGGATTTTTTCTTTAACAGCTTGGCTCCGTTCAGAATAAGCAAAATGCCGGATACTATTCCTGCAACAATCAGCAGAATTCCCATAACGAGATTCCATACTCCGACTGATTTCATTGTGTGATATATCTTCTCCATCATATTACATCCCTCCTTTTCGGATCAGCATGTTCTATTGCTTTACGCCGTATTGTTCATAATATGCGTCAATTGCAGCTTTTAATGTATCATCTATTACAATTTTCCCCTGATAAGGTTTATTATACAAATGCTCAACAACTTCTTTCATGGTTACGATTGCAGTCGTCGCAATGTGATAGTTCTCCTCGATCTCCGAAAGAGCACTCTTTGTCCCCTGCCCTCTCTCCATACGATCCACTGATACGACAAGACCAAGTACTGTAACCTTCGCCTGTGCGCCTAAGATCGGCATCGTCTCTCCGATGGAAGTTCCCGCAGTGGTAACATCCTCAATAATAACAACCTTGTCCCCATCTGTCAAAGGAGAGCCCAGCAGAATACCGGTATCACCGTGATCCTTAACCTCTTTACGGTTTGAGCAGTACTTAATATCCTTTCCATAGAACTCACTGATTGCCATGGTTGCGGCTACGCTTAACGGAATTCCCTTATAAGCCGGGCCAAACAGAACATCAAACTCTGTTCCGTATTTGTCATGAATTGCTTTCGCATAATATTCACCAAGCTTTCGAAGCTGCGTACCTGTACGGTAATATCCTGTGTTTACGAAGAAAGGAGTCTTACGTCCGCTTTTGGTAGTAAAATCACCAAATTTCAATACTCCGCAGTCCACCATGAATTCAATAAATTCCTTCTTGTACTGTTCCATATACTTCCTCCTGCATATAATCATTGTACCACAAAAATGAATAATTCATAGCCTTTATGGAAAATTAATTCGAATTATTTTACACAACCGATTAGCTCCTTGATGTCCTCTATCCGATATCGGTTCATATAAGCTTCTATACCATCCAATATATCAGTCGTAGCAGTCGGATTGATAAAGTTTGCGGTTCCGACAGCCACCATACTGGCACCGGCCATGATAAATTCCAATGCATCCTCCGCCGTTGCGATACCACCCATACCGATAATCGGCAGATCAACTGCGTGGGCCACCTGATAAACCATTCGAAGTGCCACGGGTTTGATAGCGGGGCCGGATAAGCCGCCGGTCTTATTGGCCAGTAAAAATGCCCGACGATGGATATCGATCTTCATTCCGGTCAGGGTATTGATCAGGGAAAGGG
>JAEZLY010000143.1 GCA_023414985.1 Bacillota bacterium
CCACAATATACATACCGATGTAGTTGAACATAATCGAGGTAATAACCTCGTTTACATTGCAGAGAGCCTTCAGAATACCGGGAATGAAGCCCCACAAGATACCTCCGATGAGCCCTGCAAGCACACAAGCAATCCAATGGATAGAACCGGGCATCTTCCACATAAAACCCACATACATTGCAAAGAACATACCCATGGTATACTGTCCTGAAGCACCGATATTAAATAATCCCATCTTAAAAGCAAATCCGACAGAAAGTCCTGTCATCATAATTGGTGTAGCAAAATAGAATACATCACCAAGACGGGCAAAGCCTCCGAATAATACTCTGCCAAAGCCGGGGAAAGCATTCCCGGGTAAAGCAAGGAGCATAATAACAAAACCGAAGATCAAGCCTAAAGCAATTGCTAATAACGCTGCTGTGAAGGAGGAAAAACCTTTGCTTTTCGTAATATTCTTCACGCGATTCGAAGAAATGTTATCATTCTGCATGTCCCTTCTCCTTTCCTACACTTCTTTTTGCACCGGACATGTATAAGCCCAGCTCCTGGACTGTGGTATTCTTCGGATCCAGTTCTCCGACGATCTCGCCTTCATACATAACAAGAATACGGTCACTGACATTCATAACCTCATCCAACTCCAGGGATACCAGTAAAACTGCTTTTCCATCATCCCTGTTCTTCACCAGCTGTTTGTGAATGAATTCAATTGCACCGACATCAAGACCTCTGGTTGGCTGAACTGCAACGAGTAACTCATGTTCCTTGTCAATCTCTCTGGCAATAATCGCTTTCTGCTGATTACCGCCGGACATACTTCTGGCAGCTGTAATCGGCCCCTGACCGCTTCTGACATCGTACTCACCGATCAGCTTTTCCGCATAGGTACGGACAGCCGGTCTCTTAATGAAGCCGTTCTTTTGGAAATCCTTTTGCCAGTAACGCTGCAGAACAATATTGTCCTCGAGGGAATAATCCAATACCAGTCCATATTTGTGTCTATCCTCCGGAATATGGCTCATTCCGGATTTGGAACGCTTGCGGATGTTAGCTTTCGTAATATCCTGTCCCAACAGATGAATCGAGCCCTTACTCATCTTCTCGAGTCCTGTCAAGGCTGCAATCAATTCTGTCTGACCATTGCCTTCAATACCGGCAAGACAGACGATTTCACCGGCCTTAACCTCAAAGGTAACATCTTTAACAGCGTTGTTCTTGCTCCTCTTGGAAGGAACCGTTACGTTATTAACCGAAAGCACCACCTGACCAACAGGCTTCTCCTCCTTCGCTACCGTAAAGCTGACGTCCCTGCCCACCATCATCTTGGACAGTTCTTCCTTGGTGGTATCCTTTATATCAACAGTACCGATGCATTTACCCTTTCTAAGTACAGTACAACGATCGGCAACCGACATGATCTCATTTAATTTGTGTGTAATGAAAAGAATGGATTTGCCCTCTTTTGCAAAGCCGCGCATAATCTCCATTAATTCATCAATTTCCTGGGGTGTTAAGACTGCAGTCGGTTCATCAAATATCAGAATATCATTATCACGATATAACATTTTCAAAATCTCTACACGCTGCTGCATTCCAACCGATATCTTTTCGATCAGGGCATCAGGATCAACCTGAAGTCCGTATTGCTTACTAAGCGCCACAACCTTTTCTCTGGCTTCCTTCTTCTGAAGAAATCCCATTTTATTCGGTTCAACACCAAGGATAATATTTTCAAGTACCGTAAATATCTCTACCAGCTTAAAATGCTGATGCACCATACCGATACCAAGTCTATTGGCATCATTGGGATTATTAACCCGTACAACTTCACCGTTCTTTTTAATTTCTCCTTTTTCAGCCTGATACAAGCCGAACAGGACACTCATGAGCGTCGATTTTCCCGCTCCGTTTTCCCCAAGCAAGGCATGAATCTCACCCTTTTTGAGTTGAAGGGTAATATCATCATTCGCGATAATTCCGGGGAATTCTTTTGTGATATGATTCATTTCAATAATATAATTATCCACGTTAACCTCACCGTTTCATTATTATTGTTTTTGCTTTACTGCTCCAATGAAAAGAATAAGGGGAAAAGGTTTTTGCCTTTTCCCCCAAAATCACTTACTTACATAAGGCTCAGGCCAATATGCTGGGTATCTCATGCTATTAAGCTAAATTACTGTCTTGTTGTAACTGCAACTTTAACAAGATTGAGGTTGGACTTCAGCTCATCTGCAGTAGCGTAACCGTTCGGGTCAGCAACTGTGAAGGTTCTGACAGGAACTACAGAACCTGTTGCAAGAGTCTGGTATACTGCGTCATAATCAGCCTTCTTGAAGTTGGTAAATCTATCAAATGCATCAGCCTTGTCATCGCCGATTACAGCGGTAGGAAGACCTACACCGTTGTTGGAAGCGTTGAATACTGTAGTCTTTCCTGCATAGGTATCCCAAGTATTATCATAGATGGAACCGAGTACAGTGTAAACGGATGCACCAAGACCCTTGGTAGCGGAAGTGATAACGGTATCACTATCATATCTCTGGTCAACGTCAACACCGATAACCTTAGCGCCTGCTTCTGATGCTGCAGCCATAACGCTCTTACCTACGGAACCGCCGCAAGCGAAGATAACCTGTGTACCTTCCTGGTACATTGTCTTAGCGGTAGCCTTATTGGTATCAGTCTCAGCGAAGTCACCGGTATAGTGATAGGTTACAGTGATAGCGCCGTCAGCAAGTCCCATTTCGATAGCAGCTGTTTCAGCTCCCTGAAGAAAACCGTAACCGAAAGCCTGAACTGCAGGAACAGCCATACCACCCATGAAACCGAGCTTTGTATTACCATCTTTTACAGCTGCATAACCAGCCAGGTAACCGGACTGTTCTTCAGCATACATAACGCTTGCTACATTGGTTTTAGTCTCAAAGGTTGCATAATCAGCAGTGTGAGGAGTACCATCCAGTAAGATGAACTTTACATCGGGATACTTTGTCTGTGCTTCATAAATCGGAACTTCGAAAAGGAAACCGGGTGTTACGACAACCTTAGCGCCGCTGGCAACTGCATTGTCGATTGCTGCAAGATAACCTGCATCGGAAGCCTCTTCAGGCTTAATATACTGGTGAGAAATCTTCTTCTCTTCAGCATACTTCTTAACACCTTCCCAGGTACCCTGGTTGAAAGATTTGTCATCAATGTTACCTTTGTCTGTGATCATAGCGATTTCATACTTCTTGGTACCACATCCGACCAAAGCGAATGCCATTACCATTACAAGCAATAATGATAAAACTTTTTTCATAAATTACGTCCTCCCTGTATTAGTTAGTATAAGTTGCTTTATCCGAAAATTCGTTGCAGCGAAAATTTCCGAACAATAACTCCAAAAGAAATGATACCATACTAAGACAAAATATTCAAGTGTACACATGTCCCAATCCGCAATTTTGTAATACATTAAAGTGTCAAAACGTGCAGTGAATTGCACCCCAGATCTTTTGACACTCTTCTTTATGATGTGAGCTTGATTCTTTTGTTTATCATGGCACCGAGGATTCCGATGACAGCGCCTGTGACGACACCAGCAATCATCAGAAAAGGCAGATAATAGGCGATGTCAAAGGTCTCAACCACCAGGATTGCGACGCCTATCTGCCCTATATTATGTGCAATTCCTCCGATTATACTTACGCCTGTCATGCTAAAAAGCTTCGATTTGCGAAAAATTGTCATCAGCAGCCAACTGAGCATGCCTCCGGCAAGACTGTAAAGCATCATGGAAAGGTTGCCAAAGGTAAAGCCTACCAGAAGAATTCGAAGAATTGACAGGGAAAAAGCCTCTTTGGCACCCATAGAATACAAAGCGATGATGACTACAAGATTGGCGAGTCCGAGCTTGATTCCCGGTATAGCCAGAGACAGTGGAAATAAACTTTCTATATAACTTAAGATAAAGGCTAATGCTACCAATAATCCGTAGGTTGCAACTTTTTTTGCTTTCATGTCGGCTCCTTACTAGTTTGCGACAGCGTCAACACCGCTATCCTTCGAGTTTTCTATCGTAAGCACGACCTTATTCGGAAGACACACGATCGTCTCATGATTATAATGGATTGGCTTATGGTTGACACAGATCTTATCGGGGCAGCTTGCTTCCAGCATGTCCACATATTCATTTTTAATGACAAAGGTATTGTAACCGCCTTTTCCGTCATCCACGGTAAAGGTGGTGTCATTTTTTAAGCTAAAGGTCTGATAAGGCTTTCCGTCCACTGTTACAACCACCTGGCTGCCCGCCTTTTTGCTTAACGTAAAAAACAGGATTGCTCCGAGTGCAAGTATCAGAATAACGCCAACTAAAATAATATCATTCTTTTTTAACATAACGGCTCCTAATTTTGTTCATGCTAATGTCATATGATTCATTTTTCTATCTTATCATACTTTTTTTATTAGGGAAAGAGGTATTCGAATAGAGGAAAGAAAGGTCCGGTGATTATGAGGGTAAAGAATAAATTGTTTCTTCTGACTGTCCTAATAGGTATACTTCCTGTCATTGCGGCCGGCTGCGATAAAAAAGCATATTCCAGGGAGAAAGGCCAAGAGGCGGACTTTCTCTCCTGTTCCGATTTTCTGCTGAATACCATAGTAACCATTCAGCTTTATGATAAACAGGAACCGGCTCTGCTGGATGGTTGTTTTCGAATGATTGAGCAATATGAGCTGATCTGTTCCCGCACGGATCCTTCCAGCGAGCTAGCGAGCCTTAATGACAAAAGCCTCCACGAGAAAAATCCAAAGGGTAATTCCTATGTGCTCTCCGCGTACCTTACCGATGTAATAGACAAAGGTTTGTATTACAGCCGCCTGACAGACGGTGCCTTTGATCTCTCCATTGCTCCGGTTACGGATTTATGGAGCTTCCAGACGGAACCCCCGCAGCTTCCTGACAAAAAGGCTTTAAAGATGGCTTTGGATCTTGTAGACTACAGGAATATTTCATTAAAAGACAACCGGATTACCTTTGCGAAGCCGGGCATAAGAATTGATCTTGGAGCGATTGCTAAGGGATATATTGCCGACAGAGTAAAGGATTATCTGCTGGCAAACGGAGTCAAAAGCGCAATCATCAATCTTGGCGGAAATATCCTCTGTGTCGGAACTAAGCCCGATGGCACAGGTTTTCACATCGGAATCCAAAAGCCCTATGCTGATCGAAATGAAACCCTTGCTGTCATGGATATTAAGGATCTGTCCGTCGTATCCTCCGGGGTCTATGAACGCTTTTTCAAGCTGGATGATGTGCTGTATCATCATATTCTGGATCCTTCCACCGGCTATCCCTGCAGAAATGGGCTATTGGCTGTTACAATCATTTCAAAGAAGTCGGTAGATGGAGACGGACTCAGTACTGCCTGCTTCGCTCTGGGTCTGGAAAAAGGGACAAAGCTGATCGAAAGCCTTCCGGATACCTATGCAGCTTTTATCACAGAGGATGGCAAGCTTCATTATACCAAGGGATTTTCTGATGCTATACCAATTAATCCTTAATTACACAAAGCAGCATCACCCTCAGCCATATCCTTATATTAATTTAGGTAGACTGTGCATTATTATATATAAGAAAAGAGAAAGGGCATTAGCCCTTTCTCTTTTTATCTACTTTATCCCTCTCATATAACACTTGAAATAATTATTTTCTTTCTAATTCGAAGAAGGTTCCACCGCCGATGACAATTAATTTATTCTCATCGATCACCAGGAAGGTACATCCATTACCATCTGCATCAGCTGCTGTTACTTGCGTAACATTTTTCTGAGTGATACCCAATTGGTCAAAGGTCATGTTGTAATTCGCAGCAAACTCTTTCGCTGTAAGCTCTGTAGAGGTATAAACCGGTTTTTTTGCTATCTTTTTAATATAGGTGGCCTCATCCCCAAAGCAACTTGCCGAAGATTCTGTAAAACTCATGCCTTTCCCGATTAAGGCTTTGGTATCCTCCTTACTGTAGGTTCCGGCAGCTCCGTAAGCAGCTACCCCTTTAATTACCCAATCCCCATAGTAGCTTTCTCCTTCTTTCTCAACCAATCTTGTTTCTGAAGCTTCTGCCTTTACGGCAGCGGCACGTGCAGCCTTCTGTTTGATAATTACAGCTTTTTCAGACTCTGACTTTGCTGAGGATGCTTCCTCCTTCGGTACCGGGGCTGCAACCTCCCCTGACAGTAGGTATACGGCGAACACCTTGTCTTTATCATAGTAGACATTCAAATAATAATCCTTTGTCTGAAACAGTTTCACTCCATCACCATCTCTGAGTGGTTTACCGAAGGCAGCTTCAAAACGGTCGATCGTATCTCCCACCTTGATTCCGGTAAAGTAAATTTCTGAACTATTCGTATAAATCTGGTTTACAAGTCCTTTATCATCAAACCATACTCTGATTTCCGGCGCCGGAAATTCCAATCCGCCTTCATCCACCTTGGTAAACTCCTTGCCCAATTTAGCAATCAGTTCCTCTGTGCTTAAGCCCATCAGTCCGTTTAAGTATTCGAGGTCATATGCTTCCTGGCTGTCCGAGGTACCCGTAGCATTTGATTCAGGTGTCGCAGTAGGTTCCGTAGTTGTTGTGGGAGCTTCTGTTGGCACTGCCGTAGGTGATGCAGTAGGTTCTGAAGTGATTATTTCTCCTGAAGCGGAGGGATTTAAGTCTTTTTCTGTCTCCTTCACCGTCTTCTGACAGCCTGTCATTCCGATTAATCCAATCAGCAGAATCAACAGGACTGTAAACAACGTATTAGGCCATTTTGCTTTCTTAAAATTAGTGATCATAAGGACTCTCCTTCTGTAGTTTGATTTACTCTTCCAAAACCCTGCAGTGGACGGAAGGAAATTTGATTTTGAACCATTAAATAATCTTAGTAGCTTAATTACGGTACTGCCGTAGCAGGAATATTCCTCCTGCTCGAGGTATTTTAATGCTTCTGCATCACAGGATATCTCACAGTCCTCTCGCATTTTACGAAAGGCAAACCAAACGAGCGGCTGAAAGAAATATACAATTTGTAAAAGGGTGACCACCCAGTTGATAGTGATATCTTTTCTTTTGTAATGAGATAATTCATGCAGGAATATATGTTTGATTTCCTGATTGCTCAACTGTTCCAAATGTGCTTCGGAAACCAGTATTTTCGTATGGAACGAGGTGTAAAGGGAAGGGGTAGTGTTTAATGTTGTCGTATAAATTGTAATATTGGACCTGATACCGGCATTCTTCTTACATTCCTCCAGAAGTGTCTTTATTCTCGAATTATTCGAAGGAATATAATTCTTCTTTACCTTTATCGCAAAGACCAGGTTGATGATTAAAGTATAAGAAAGTAACAGTATTATACCGGACAGCCAGATCAAGGTCATAATCATCGAAAAGGAAAGCCTCATCGTACTGTTTCCTTCCAAGGACTTCTCCGGTAAAGTGCCGTTCGGTACTACCGTTCCTCCTGAACTTTTGTCGGTTCCGGGTGTACTATTGTTATGTATAACCTGCCCGTTATGGCTCGTACCCTGTGGCAGGTCTATTCCGGAACTGCTTTTATCATATTCTGCATTTCCTGTCAAAGAGGTAATATTCTGTGTGAATGCAGAAAACAAGTTACCGGAATTGGGGAGCAAATTCATGGCACTCAGCGGACTCTGCGGTGTGAACGGCAGTAAAAGCCTGATGACCAGAAGCAGCCAGATATAGTAATGCCATTTCGGCCTGAGTACTCTGGCAAAAAGCTTTTTCATCAGCAGAATCAGTATGATCACAACACTAGAAATCATGCCGAGATATAACACTTCATAAAATAGCTTCATGAATAAATTCAACATAGCTTACCTACTTTTCTTTGCTTTCAATAAGTTTTCAAGTTCCTCGATATCACTTTCGGATAATTTCTCAGCTTCGATAAAATTTGAGATCAGCATATTGAGTGAGCCGTTAAAGCACTTATCCAGAAAGGTCTGTGTCTCTTCCCTCACACACTCGGCTTCCGTCACTTTTGCAGAATAAGAATAAAATGTATTTTCTTTGGCTGCGATTACCGCTCCTTTTGAAACCAACCTCCTGATCAGGGTATGGATGGTCTTCGGATTCCAGCCGGTATCCGCTTCCAGTTCTTCTACAATTTCACTCCCAAGCCTGGGTGATTTTTTCCATAATACCTTCATAATCTTCCATTCAGAATCTGATATATTGTTCATTGGTTGCCTTCCTTCCGTATTACAAATGTAGTACTACATTTCCATATTACAACTGTAATACCAATTTGTCAAGTAATATACACACAATAATTCTGAGATAAATAAAACCGGCATCCCAAGCTCACGGATTAGCGGCTATCTTACCAAATTTATAAGCTATAACAAAACAGATTTATTTGTTATTTGCCTTACAAAAGCAGTAAACTTACCGTAAAACAGTGAATATGGAATGCCGGTCATTGTACCATAGTTATTAATAAGTTATTTTTCTGAGTCTCTTTACAGATTTTCAAGACTGTCAGTCAGTTGATCCAGCCAGTCTCCTTCATATAATTCAATCATGCCGCGATCACAGGCTGCGGCAAGCTTCGGATTGATCGGAAGTCTTGCATAAAGAGGAATTTGATGCTTCGCAGCAATCTCCTCGATATGGCTTTCACCGAAGATCTGATATTCTTTATTACAGTCCGGACATACGAAGTAGGACATATTCTCTACCAGACCCAGAATCGGAACATTCATCATCTGAGCCATCTTTACAGCCTTACCTACAATCATTGATACCAGCTCCTGCGGAGAGGTGACGATAACTATTCCGTCGATCGGCAGTGACTGAAATACGGTTAACGGAACATCTCCTGTTCCCGGAGGCATATCGACGAACATATAATCCACATCGCTCCAGATGACATCAGACCAGAACTGCTTTACAGTACCTGCGATAATGGGTCCTCTCCATACCACCGGATCGGTCTCATCGGCAAGTAATAGATTGATGGACATCACTTCAATTCCGGTATTGCTTCTTGACGGAAGAATTCCAAGTTCACTGCTCTTCGCTTTTTCTTTGATGCCAAAGGCCTTTGGAATGGAAGGGCCTGTGATATCTGCATCCAGGATAGCTGTCTTAAAACCCTTCCTGTTCATATTCACGGACAGCAAAGAGGTGATCAGGGATTTTCCAACACCGCCCTTACCGCTGACAACTCCGATTACTTTTTTTACGTTACTAAGCTCATGAGGCTGTACCTCAAATTGATTTTTTGCTTGTCTGTCGCTGCATTTGGAAGCGCAGCTATCACAATTACTGTTGCAGTCACTCATTCTATTTCATCCTTTCGTTCAGTATTCAGTCATTTTGTATGTTTCTGTCTCATTCCTGTTCCTTGAAACTCGTTTGTTATTATACCCCTTTAAAGGTAGTTGTCAATCATTATTTCGCTGAACAACCGCAGGCTCCCTTGAATATGATGATATATAGCCTTACGAAAGGAGCTGGTATCATGCAGATTCTATTGATAAAAGATCCTGTCATCGCGACGGCAGGATTATTTGCTTTTATGTCACAGAATGTGGTATTGCTGACTGTGATTGGTGCATTCCTTCTGCTTTTGTTATCAATTGTATTTAGAATCAGAAGAAAGAAGAAAAGAAAGAAAACGCACGAGGTTATTCATCCGGTCACCGAAATCATCGGCTCTACCACTGAAAGACTGGCCGAATTAAACCGCGAGCTTCTGCCCTTTGGCTTTGCCTACGAGCCGTATCAGGATATCTTCTACTCTTTGCTGAATCCCTGGCAGAGAGAGCTGGGTTACTGCAGGCTTTATGACGAGGCAAGTGCGGCCATGAGCATGATCATAGACTGTGAGCCCATCCGCTTTGAATATGCAGGACGAAGATGGCTGATTGAATTCTGGAAGGGTCAGTACGGAATGACAACAGGCGGAGAGGTCGGCATTTATTATACACAATGGCCGGATTTGAACATTCCGGGTGTTTTTAACGGTACCTTTTATTACTGTCTACGGGATGAGGATTTAATTAACATGTCCTATGTCTTTAAGAAGAAAGGTAATATTTTATTTACCCGTAGCGGGTATCACTGGTGGCTTACCGGTTTTAAGCTCGGAGAATTCAGTAAGCCCTCCGAACTCAGTATGGATATTACATTGGATTTATATGAGCGCAGAATGGCCAATGCCTTTGTAGATGCTTTGAAAAAGGCCGGTTATAAGGATGAGGAATTCATCCAGCAGGGACGTCGGGTGATTGTCCGCTTTGCTAAGCCGCATACCAAGCAGCCTCTGACGAGAAGCGGTCTGACGGAATTCATTATGATGCGCAACAACGAATCCTTCTGCACCTCCTACAATTCACTTACCGAATCTTATACTGACACACTGGATAAACTCGAAATCGTACGTAAGGAATCTCCTTCCATGTACAGCCAGATTTTAAATATCGGCAAACCAAGGGCAGTATTCGAATCCTACAACAACATCAAAGGATACCTGAACAAATTCTAAACTTCATAGCAGGAAGTGATATCATATGTCAGCAGCAAAACGTTTATCCCAGGTTCTTCAGACCTCGAAGGTACTTCCATTTGATGAAAGCTCCCGCTTCGTGATCATGAGCGACGTTCATCGGGGCAATAGCAGCTGGGGAGATAATTTTTCAGGAAACCAGAATTTATTTTTTGCAGCTCTATATTATTATTACGATAACGGATACACCTATATAGAATTGGGAGATGGTGATGAGCTTTGGGAAAACAGGGCGATTGAAGACATCATCTCCGCTCACAGCGATGCTTTCTGGCTGATGTCACTCTTTTACAGGGACCGTCGTTTTTATATGCTATATGGGAATCATGATATCGTAAAGAGGGACCCCAGATATTCGCAGACCCGTTGTCATTCCTTTTACTGTGACAGCATGAATTCCTATCTTGCGTTATTTCCGGGGATTGAGATCACCGAAGGGTTAATTCTCCGGTATAAGAATACAAATAATCAGATTTTTCTTACGCATGGTCACCAGGGTGATTTTTTAAATGACACTATCTGGAGGGTGGCGCGCTTTCTGGTAAGATATCTATGGAGACCGTTAGAGCTGGTCGGAATTAAAGATCCGACCAGTACCTCCAAGAATTATCGCAAAATGAATTCCGTGGAACGGAATTTGATAACCTTTTCAAAAGAGAACCAGCAGATGATTATCTGCGGGCATACCCACCGTCCTGTATTTCCCCATATCGGAGAGCCGCTTTATTTCAATGACGGCAGCTGCGTCCATCCAAGGTGTATTACAGCGATTGAAATTCGGAACGGAACTATCTCCCTGGTAAAATGGGCCATCATGACCAAACCGGACCGTACTCTTTTCGTAGGACGTGAAGTACTGGAGCCACCGGTAAGACTGACCGATTATTTTCAAAGTCAGTCCGGTATGAATTGATTAGCGTTTCTTTTTAACGGAATAGCCGAATTTACCGAGCAATTCTCCCAATGCAAAATATTCTCCGTGAGAATAGACAATCAATCCGGATTGATTCAGATGAAATCGACCATTCTCATCCATCAGACTTTTGTCTACGGTAACCCCGGTCACTTCTGCCAGGAACATATCATGGGATCCTAAAGATATGACTTGGGTTACTTTACATTCAATATTTACCGGGCTCTGTTCTATGGCAGGTGCTCCGATTGTCTGAGCCTTCATGGGAGTAAGCTTAAGCTCTCGGAATTTATCTACCTCTCTGCCCGATTTTACCCCGCAGTAATCAGCCTGCTTCACTAGGTCCCTTGTAACCAGATTGATGACAAATTCCCTGCTTTCATTTATAATATCATAAGAATAACGTTCTTTTCTGATAGAAATCGATACCATGGCCGGACTGGAACATACCGTACCCGCCCATGCAATTGTAATAATATTCGGTTTCGTCATTGTGCCGCAGCTGACCATGACCGCCGGAATCGGATAAAGCATATTACCCGGTTTCCATATTTCCTTTTCCATCCTGATTGCTCCTTTTCTTTTGACTACTTGTTTGTCAATTATTCTAACGATTTTGTCCTGCTCTGTCAATGCATCTTAAGTTTCCTGAAAATGTGATTTCAGTCAAATCATTCTAAGGAAGTCATTGGTATAATATGTTTGATGATATATCATACTAAACCTGTATTGAATTTGAAAGGAGAATATTTTCATGAAAGCATCTGTTGATCAGGATGGCTGCATTAGCTGCGGTTTATGCGTTGATGTATGTCCGGAGGTATTCAGTTATAACGAGAACGACGTGTCGCAGGCTATTGAAGGAGATATTCCCGCGGATTGCCTGGAAAGAGCAGAGGAAGCACGCGATGGATGTCCTGTCAGCGTCATCGACTTAAAGGAATAATTTTATAAGAAAAAGGGGGAATTCGTATGGATTTTATCAAGGAAGAAAATAAGATATATTTGAACGATGACCAGAACCACATGGTTGCTGTCGTAACTTTCTCTAAGCACAGCGAGGGTGTTGTTACCATCGATCATACCTTCGTTGATCCCTCACTTCGCGGGCAGGGTGTTGCCGGTAAGCTGATGGAAGCTGCAGTTGCATACTTCCGTTCCGCCAACCTAAAGGCAAAGCCCACCTGCAGTTATGCAGTCAAGTGGTTTGAAGAGCATCCCGAATGCGCGGATGTCCTCGAGAAGTGAACCCCTTGAATTAAATTTTAAAGTAACGAGGCTGCTTTGGAGTTCCGAAAAACCCAGGGGTATTCTATCCTCTACTCTCACACGCCGGAGCCAGGACATCTCTTCCGATTGTATGCCACGCTCGTACAAGTTTGTTCGTTCGTGTCATACAATCGATTGAGCTGTTCCGCCAACGGCGCATTTGCGCGAAAGCAAAGTGAGCATATACAAGCTTGCTTGTATATATGCGAACGCGCACGCGAACCTGATAGCGAGTTTACGAGCATATCAGGTATGAGAAGAGACAGACCCTCTGGATTTATTCAGACTTCTTAGCAGCCTCTGTCATTGATAATAAATCTATATATCTTTTTCAATTATCTTAAATACATATCCCGTTCTACATATATGTATACTTGATTATCTATTAGCTACTCTTAGTACTGCAAGAACATCTTATACCATAGCAGTCAATGCAGGACTTAGTTTATTCCGTATATCAACAGCCTATGTTGTATCATATAAGTTCGATGCTTTTGATCGCATATTCGGTCATTCTCTTTCAAGACCATCGGTGTAGTTCGGGTATGCTCTGCGTAAAGAAAGGATATATCGTGCTTTGTTATTTGTGGGCGTCGCCGATTTCCAGGATATGACCGTCGGGATCGAGGATACGGATGGCCTTTTCGCCCCAATCGAATTGCCTGATCCCATGGATAAATTCCACATTGCTCTCTCTCAGCTTCTGTTCCATAGCGGACAGATCTGATGTGGTGATATAGAACTCTACATTATCCCTTCCGAGCTTCTCTCCATGATAGGTTTTATTAATGTATTCATAGAATAAGTCAGCTGTGTGGATTGCGAAATTGTCCTGAAATAACACGAAGGTTTCAAAGTCCTCGATAGCCTGAAGTCCAATGACATCCCTGTAAAACTTTCTTGATGTTTCGATATTTTTTACCAAAGCGATACTATTACGAAATTTGATTTCCATTTTGGAACTCCCCCTCTTTTCCTCTAATACGTTATTTTATACGCTTCTTTTGCCTGCTTCTACAGTTCGCTCTCAGTCCGCTTCTTTCATTCGTCTCCCCGTTGTTCGTACTTCTGTCCTACATTTGATGAATTGTTTCCTATTCTACTCTATGCTCTTTAAAGATTCAACCATATTTATCCTCCTGAGTTTAAAGTACATCACAAAATTGACAAATGCAGAGAACAAAAAGGTCAATGCGATGCTGTAAAGGAAACTGCTCGGATCGATGTTTCTGCCGAACATAACCAGATCCACTTCAACCGTTGTAATGACGTACCGGTGCAGCAATATTCCTAATCCGATTCCAACAAGGGTTCCAATGATTGTCAGGATGATGTTTTCCCGATATACATAGGCTGCTAATTCCTTGTTATAGAAGCCCAGTACCTTGATGGTAGCAAGTTCCCTGCGTCTTTCATTGATATTTATATTATTCAGATTATACAGTACGACAAAGGCCAAAGCACCGGCAGAGATAATCAGTACCCATACCACGATATTAAGACTGACAAGCACATGGGTCAACAAGTCCTTATAATAGCTGGTGTAGAATACCCCTGCAGCTGCCGGCTGCTCGAGTAAAGCATTTCCCACTGCAAGCTCCTCCTGTTCACTACTGTTCTTCAAAATCATAAAGTATTCATTATACATAGGTTCCTTATGGAACAGGATTTGATAATAGGCAGGTGATAGATAGACAAAATGGGTCAGATAATTCTCTGTTATGGAGCTTACCAGGGCCTGCACCTCACGGTTTCCCTCTTTCAGGCTTATAGTATCACCGGGAACAACTCCAAGCTTTTTCGCTATCTGTTCCGTAAGGATGATTCCATCGTCCGGTAATGATAGCTTTTCATGCTCAACCCGGGTACGGAATACGATATAATTCTGAAAGGTATCGACATTTTCCGGTATATACATGGTAAGACTCTTTGTCTGCCCTTGGAAGCTTATGTCCACTGTCTCATCCCTGACTCTTTCAAAAGATTTGACCGATTCGTTACCCTTCAGCTCCTCTTCCAATGCTTTGATCTGTGCATCCGTTGCCTTTCCCTCTATCGAAACCGATTCTTCATAGGTCATGATCTGTTCAAACTGTCTGGAATAAATGACAAAGATGGAATCCTTTAATCCAAAGCCCACCAGAAGCAATGCCATGCATCCGCCGATACCGAAAATCGTCATGAAGAATCGCTTCTTATATCTCAACAGATTACGAACGGTAGCCTTCCAGGTGAAATTAAGACGCTTCCAGATTACGCCGATTCTTTCTAAGAATACTCGTCTTCCGGCTTTTGGTGCTTCCGGACGCATTAACTGAGCAGGCTTTGCATGCAGCTCCTTATAACAGGAGAAGAAGGTGGCAAATTCCACACATAACACTGCCAAAACAGTTGCCAAAGCTGCATAGTATGGGTTGAACGGAGTAATGACCTTCGGTATGTTCTGATATAGGATCTTATAAGCAGTTATGATGACCATTGGTAATACCTTCAGTCCGACCATAGCTCCGAAGATACTGCCGCCCAAGGTTGCCAATAATGCATAAAGGATGTATTTTCTGGCGATGGAAAGCTTCGAATATCCAAGTCCTTTAAGGGTTCCGATCTCAATCCGTTCCTCCTCCACCATTCTTGTCATTGTTGTTAGGCTGATCAGAGCAGCAACCAGAAAAAAGATGACCGGGAATACCTCACCGATGGCCCCAATTCTGTCTGCATTCTGTTCAAATTCCGCGTAGGCTTCGATACTCCCACGATCAAGGACATACCACTTCGGAATCTCAAGCTTTGCAAGCTTTGCTTTGGAAGCCTGCAGTTCTTCCTTCGAGGACTCCAGCTTATCAAATGCCGGGGTATAGATCTCTTCATATCTCTTTTGGCATCGTTCCTTGGCGATTGCTTCGATCTGTTTTATGACTGACGACACTTTTTGATCATATTCCTCTGTATAACAGATTTCTTCTCTCGCATTCTCCACAGCAGCATAGACTGTCGTATAGACTTTCTGAGTGAAAACCTCCGGCAGAACAACCACAAAGCTGTTCACATCCCCGTTGCCGATGCTGGAGGAGCCTCTTTGGAAGGAAAGGTAATAGGAGGTTGACCCAACTCCGACAATCGTAAATTTCTCCTCATTTAAGGTATCCGATAATTTCTCATTGGTTCCGGAAGAAAGTTTGATCCTGTCTCCAATCTTGTAATTGGTATTGCGTATAAAAAACTGATCAACGACAATTTCGTCCTTCCTTTGTGGAAAACGTCCTTCTGATAGGATGATTTTATTCAACTTTTCAGTAAGGGACATCACCTCCAGAACCAATTCATTCCCTTCTGAGTCACATACGACATGTGTAGAATATGCTGGTTCAGCTTCTTTTACTCCTTTCACTTCGGATATCGCTCGTAGATCATCCTCGGTTAATCCCATGGTCCCCAGAATCCTGATGTCCATCAGATTGCTGGTATCAAAATAATAATCCGCAGTCAGTCTCATATCCGGGTCAGTCGCACGAAGTCCTGCAAAAAATGCAACGCCCAGCGCTACAATAAAGAAAATGGAAAGGAACCGGTTCAGACTACTCCTGATTTCCATAAAAAAATCTTTCCATAAAGCCCGTCTCTTCATAGCTGCCTACCATTCTATCGTATCAACCGATACCGGAGACTCATTTATAGTTACCTTTGTTACCGTACCATTTTTTATCTTGATGACGCGATCCGCCATCGGCGTCAGGGCAGAATTATGCGTGATCACGATCACTGTCATCTTTCTTTCCCTGCAGGTATCCTGAAGCAGCTTTAGAATTGCTTTTCCGGTCATATAATCCAGAGCACCGGTAGGTTCATCACATAACAGCAGCTTCGGATTCTTAGCAAGTGCTCTGGCAATGGCTACCCGCTGCTGTTCTCCTCCGGAAAGCTGAGCCGGAAAATTATCCATTCTTTCGGCAAGTCCGACCTCCCTCAGCACCGTTTCAGAATCCAGAGGTACTTTGCTGATCTGGGAAGCCAGTTCCACATTCTCTTTTGCAGTTAGATTCTGAACCAGATTATAGAATTGGAACACGAATCCGATCTCATCCCTGCGGTACCTGGTCAACTGCCTTTCCGCGTAGCCTGCGATATTATTACCGGCTACAATAACCTTACCCTCTGTAGCAGTATCCATTCCGCCGAGGATATTCAGCACTGTTGTCTTTCCGGCACCACTTGGCCCTACGATGACAACAAATTCTCCTTCTTCAATGTAGAAATCAATTCCATCCAGTGCATGGATAGCGATCTCTCCCATCCGATAGTCCTTCCTGACATTCTCTAATCTGATAAATTCAGCCATAGATTTTCTTCCTCCATCCCTGTCCTTACCGACCGAAACCATCCTATAATTTCCTATTCTATCCTTACTTTCCTGATGTTACAAGAATAAAAAGCTAAAATTATAATTAATTTTATGCCTGTTTGCTTATCCTTAAATACAGATCCTTTTACAAATGTTTACGGAAATATTTTAGCATAAATGGGTTAATCCTATAATAGACCCATTCAATGTATTTAGGAGGAAGCATTATGGAATATTTTAAAATGGTTTTTGCAGCCCTGGGTACTATAGTTGCTTTATTCGTGTTTACCAGAATCATGGGAAACAGAGAGATGTCCCAACTCTCCATGTTCGATTACATCAGCAGTATTACGATCGGTTCCATCGCCGGTGAAATGGCGGTCATGTCCACGGAAAGCTTCTTTAAACCCTTAATATCCATGACTGTTTTCAGCCTTTTTTCAGTCCTGATTTCTTATTCGACCTGTAAATCTATTATGCTCCGAAGATTTTTCGAAGGACAGTCCATCCTTCTCTATCAAAACGGGCAGATTTTTGAGAAGAATCTATTGAAGGCTAAGCTGGATATTGATGAATTTTTGGCTGCCTGCCGTCTGGAGGGTTACTTTGATCTCGAGGAGATTCATACTGTCTTTCTGGAGCCCAGCGGTAAGGTCAGTGTATTGCCGAAGTCTGCCAATCGACCTGCAACTCCGAAGGATATGAATCTTACCCCTACTGAGTCGACACCTTTAGCGAACATTATCATCGACGGAAAAATCATGTATGATAATCTCCAAAGTACCGGTAAGGATAATAACTGGCTCAATAAGCAGCTGGAATCAAAGGGGGTTAAGAACAGGAAGGATATCATCCTGGCAACCTTCGATTTCTCAGACAGTACATTGAATATCTATCAGAAGTCCAACCGTAAAATGCTGCGGGATATTTTTGAATAGGAATAGATAAGCCGACTTGTTCATAAAATATTACGAGCATATGGTACAGGAAGTCTGTAGAACATGATTCATAAAAGTACATCTATCTATATTCTGCTTATATTACTGGTCCTTCTCGTATTTGGTATAGCAACCCTTCCCTCCCGTAATCCGGCAAGCTTTGTGTCCACTGTCCAGGATAAGAAGGATTTTATCAAATGGGTCAACTTTGATATCTCCAGTAGTGCGCTGGAGCGTGCCTATAAATATGATGTAGAATCCAGAGGCTGGGAGGTTCAGATCAATTGGATTGAGCTTCTCGCCCTGCTCGGAAATAAATACGGAGGAGATTTTTCGAGATACAGAGAAAGAGATATGAGTGCTATCGTTGAAAAGCTGAAGAATAAAGAGGCTACCATAGAAAGCCTCTCTCAGGACATGAAATACTATAAGTATTACCATGATGCCTATGAAGCAGTACTTGGAGGTATGGTAGGCTCTTATAAGATCGAGGTTCCGGATGAGACAGCTCCCGGTGGAAAACGATGGGAAGAAAAATACGGGCTGAAGTCCTTCCTCCCTCTGGCTAGAAATTATCCCTTCAGTCATTTCGATGACTTCGGGGTATCCAGAAGCTATGGCTTTAAAAGAAAGCATCTCGGACATGATATGATGGGTCAGGTAGGCTCTCCTGTTATTGCCGTAGAATCCGGTTATGTCGAAGCGCTGGGCTGGAATCAGTATGGGGGCTGGAGAATCGGTATCCGCAGCTTTGACAGGAAACGTTATTATTACTATGCTCATCTTCGAAAGAACTTCCCGTACAATAAGGATCTGAAGGTCGGAAGCATCGTACAGGGCGGTGACGTGATCGGATACCTGGGTCGTACCGGTTATTCCAGTTCCGAAAATGCCAACAATATCAGAACTCCGCATCTTCATTTCGGTATGCAGCTTGTTTTTGATGAATCTCAGAAGGAAAGCAATAGTGAGATCTGGATCGATTGTTATGATATTATACAATTCTTATATCGTAATCGCTGTGCTACGGTAAAGGATGAGGAAACCAAGGAATACCACAGAGTATATCAGATGCTCGACCCTGTCTGGGAATACTATAAGAATCATAGCATCTATAAATATGATGATGATGAGTTCCGAATTCGGATTTATCAGTGAGGACGATTTACTAGGGAAATGATAAAACAAATCGTAATTCAATATAGAACTAAAGCAACCGATGATATCACTTGTAATTATATTTCTATTTATGATGCTGTAATTAATATAACGACAAAAGGTCCGGCTGCAAAACAACCGGATTACTTGCACAAGAAGTCCTCGGAAAGTCGTCTTTCCGGAGACTTTCTTGTGTAAGTTTATCATGTCACCTTTGGTGACATGACCTTTTGTCAGAACATCAAAGCTGTTTCTTTATCCCTTTTCTTCGAATCAGGCAGATCAATGCCAGGAACAGAGGGATCACGTATTCAAAGATCAGATTTAAATTGACCAGTAACTTCTGATAGAAATAGTCAAATTCAAACTGGGTACTGCTGATGAAATAAGTCAGATAAAAAATGATCACGGCCAATGGAATATAGATACTCTCCCCTCCGTCCATATGAAACAGCCAGGTCATACAGCGGAATAGTAATATAGCAAATATACTGATGGCTATAAAATCAGACAGCATACAGATCAGAGTAACCAGTACCTCGAAACGTTCAAAGATCTGAAAGAAGGAGATGCTCTTTACCGTAATATAAAAAGGGAACGGAAGGCTCGCCGTCAAGGCTGCTCCCGATATTCCGAAGGTAAACAGGGTAATGATTACTGCCAGCACGGTAAAAGTAGCCATTCCGAACCAGAGCTTATGAAGCTGCTTTTTCGTCACCGAGAGTCCGAATTTATCCGAGAAGAACAATACAATGATGATATTACCGCCCACAGCGGCCACATGTCTCGCTGCATAAATCGTACTTTTTAAATGGGTTACAGAAACCGGAAGCAGATAATCCCTTCTTAATCTGGAAGCCGCACAGACAAACAGTATAATGAACAGGATAAGGATTGTTCCCAACGTCAGCTCAGAAAATCGGAAAATGGTTTTAATTCCTCTGAGCAAGGCATAAAAGACCAAAACCATCATGACCGTCATAAAAAAGTCCGATCTGGTCCGTGGCATCAGGGTAAATTCCAGGGTAAGGCTGTAGGTTATTACCTTTGTCGCCGCACCAACCAGAATCCAGATTAGATATGCAAGAATCAGAAGCTTTGCTAATAAGGTTCCGATGAGCTGTACCATGATTTCATAAATATTTAGACCCGGAAAGAACTTGATTAACAGCAGAATAATACCTGTCAGCATTGCGGTAGCAACAATAGACCATACCGGGGACAGATATCCGCTCCTGCCTGCTTCTCTTGCAAGATTCTGCGGCACCTGCCTCAGTATGGTTGAAACTGAGATGAACAGATACATAAATGTGATCTGCCGAAGTGTTATCTCTCGGTTCAAGCTTTCACCTCATTTCATATATTTTTCCATCATCGTGGAAATGCTTGGTAGATAGGGGTTAATCATATAGACAACTCCCATCCCCAGACCGATAAACGAAAGCATCAGATAAATTGCAAGATTCTTTTTCGATCTTAATAGCTTATCTCTCTGCCTGATGAAGGTTATAATAATCGTTAAGCCAAATATATAAATCATCTAAATTCCTGCCTTTCTGCTTTGATCCTTATTGCTCTGAACCGGTATTTCCGAGAATGAAGGATTTTGTAATCTTCGACCTGATCTGATAATCATATTGGATATCTGAGATCATATTTCCCCAATTTCCTTTGATACTGCTCCATTCGCTCACGTTTTGATTCTCAACCTTTCTTGCCAGCCTTAGGATATCAAGCCCGTTCAGCGCAGAATACTCTATGGGTTTTTTCAGGATTGTCCGTATATAATCCTCCTGATCTCCTGTAAGCTTCTTAAGCTCAGGTATTGTAAAGACATCCTGTTTCCCGGTAATCTCTTTCATTGCGGTTTCAAAGTCCACCTTTACTGATACGGTAACGAGATTATCTACAACCTTAGTTGTCAGCTTTGTCTTGGTATAGGTAACCGCGAGACTGACACCGTCCTTCAGATAAATGGGAAAGGTTCTTATGGTATTCCGTAGGAAATCAACACCGCTCGAGGTCTCATGATCCAGATAGTCATAAAGCTTCAGCTTGTTAAATACAGCATAGCCTTCAATCTGAACTCCACCCTCCTTTGCCACCAGATATGGAATCAGGAGGCTCGAATAGCTTTGCTGCATATCATTCAGGATATTCACCATGGTATTTTCATTTCTGGTAACAAACTTTAACTGCTTCTGTTTCATGGCATCCAGATCCTCATGGATGACCTGCTTCTTATCCATCGCGTTTGAAATGAATTTCTCCGCATCGTTTCCTTTAATAATGTAAATCAATGCTTCCATTTTAATGGTTTCATCCCGCTTCAGGAAATCAATACTTTGTTCAATGCCTTCCTTGGCTGCTCCTTCGCCCACAAGGAACATTCCGACCTGTGCTAAGGTTAGGTTTTTCTTATCGTTGAGTTTCAAATTCTCTATTGCTTCATAGGCTGTCTTTCCCTTCCCCTTGGTGATTTCCTCTTTACCGGGTCCGGCTCCCGCTCCGGTACCGGCTCCGCCACCGGTACTGTACAGGGCACACAGCTGATATTCTCCGTCCTTGTAATCAATTCCAAGGACAAGCGCCATATCAATCGCATCGATTTCCTCTTTATTCATATCATGGGTACAGCCGATGAAAGGCAGACATAAAATAATTAGTATTAATAACAGGACCTTCTTCATTTTTTATTCTCCCCGCCCGCCTGCTTCATCCGGTTATTCGGTGCGATATTCTGCGGGCGCTTGGTAAAATATTTAACCGGGAACCGGAATAAGGTATCCTTGTGATTACTTTCATCAATATCCACGAAGGGTGACATATAGGCGATTCCGTAGTTATCCAGGCTGCATAGATGCGTCAAGAGCAGAATCAGGGCTACGGCAAGTCCGAAAAAGCCTCCGATGGCTGCCGTCAAAGCAAATAGGAAGCGGATGACTCTGATACCGCTGCTCAAATCCTGATTCGGCACGATAAAGCCGGCGATTCCTGCAAGAGATACAACGACTACGACTAGGGGCGATACAATATTGGCTGTTACCGCAGCTTGCCCTACGACCACGCCTCCCAAGATGGACATGGCTGTTCCGACCGTCTTAGGCAGCCGAAGTCCTGCTTCGATTAGGATCTCAAAGGATAATAACAATCCCAATACCTCCGAGGCGGAGGAAAAGGGTACATTCTGCTTTGCAGCCTGGGTCGACAGAGCAAGCTTTACGGGCAGCATCTGGTTCTGATAGGTTGTGGCTGCGATATAAAAGGCAGGAAGCAGCATTGTCAGAACAAGCGCGATATAGCGCAACATCCTGAGAGCAGACCCCACATAAAAATGATTGGCGTAATCCTCCGGTGACTGCATCAGCATTGGAAGCTGGCAGGGAATCAGATACACAAATGGGATGCCATCCACAGCCAGTGCTATTCTGCCGTCCGTTAAATTTGCCGCGATACGGTCCGGACGCTGGGTATACATGATCTGCGGAAAGACGCTCTTTTTGTTTTCAACTAAATATTCTTCTATAAAGGCGGGTGTGGATACATTATCAATATCAATTTCCTTGATGATATTCCGAAGCTTGTTCACCGTATCCATATTCGCGATATTGCTGATATAGATCAGAGACATATCCGTCTTGGATAATCGCCCTACAGTCAGAGCTTCCACCACAAGGTATTCCGATCGAACCCTTCTGCGGATTAAAGCCGTATTACTCCTCATGACCTCGATAAAGGAATCCTTCGCTCCCTTGATGACACCTTCTTCGGTAGGTTCGGAGATGGAACGCTTATCGAACATCCTGATATCGTATACAATCGCTTTTTGTTCTCCATCAAAGATAAAGGCTACCATACCGCTCAGGACATATTTGATGAGAAGCGCATAGTCCGTCTCCTCCTTAGTAAACACATGGTAGGTACCCCCGGTCAGAAAATAATCCATGACATCTCGTTCTGATTTACATTCTTTGATATAGGGGTCATTGTGTAACGTCTGAAAGATTCCCTGATCAACCAGATCTGAATTGATTAGTCCATCTACACAGAAGATGGATATGGTTAACCCGGTCTGATTAATCTTAATCGGACGGACTAATACATCCCCGCTTTTTGAGAATAGCTCCTTGATTACCTGTGATTGTATGACTTGTTCCATCGGTTCTTCTTCTCCTTACAAACATACTTAACAAAGTTAATTTGTCACTAAGCTGTTAATTTTATTCATGACAGACAGCATTTTCCTATCATTTCAAAATTAGCGTTTTCTGAAAGATTACCATGTGCAGGCGAATCAAAAAGGCCGGCACATCGGCCAGCCTTTTTTAGTCATTGTTATGTAGTCATATAATCTTACGTCCATGATATTGTGCATGAAGACTTCATAGTTGTTTTCCTTTATGCAGCCTTTATTGAAGGCTTCATGTTACCCTAACCGCCCTTAAGAATGCGCAGAATCATTATAAAATAATGAATTCTAATCAAAAGGACAGGATAAGTTTTATCACGTACTCTAAATCCGGATTGCTCCAGATTTCCTTGGTATAGGACTGTTTCCCGTTTATGTATCAGTTGGCAAAATAATCTTTTGCCATATCATATATATGTACCGGTAATACCTTGCCCTTTGCCATTAAACGTAAGAAAGCTTCTGCTTCTCCTTCATCATCCGTAAGGTCCTCTACAAAGCTATAATTAATAAGATCCCGGCTTTGACAGCCTTCCTTATAGCATTCAATGCTGTAGAGAGCATTTTTGAAAATAAGATTATAGACCACTTTAATATCTTCTGTCAGAATTGTTTTCGTGTTGGATTCCAGCATATGTTCTACCATGCAACGCCACCCTTCTTCCTAGTTTGATTACGACCACATAAACCGTATCATTTGACACTCATATTATAGCATAAAAAATGTGTCTGATAAATGTCAAAACACGCCCGCAACCCATGTAAATAATAGAACGAATGGCTCTCCCTGCCAGTTTTTCAGGCACAAAAATCCACTCTTATCATACCCCTTCCAGTATAGTAAAACCATACCTCCTATATCTCTACTGTAAATACATCCTTACTGTATTTCTGACCTCCTTATCCCTAACCTAAAAAACGTCAAAACCGTATAGCATCTCTTCTATCCCATAGATAATCAATCCTTTTGTATTGCAATCGTATCCTTTCAGTATAGCAAAAATGTGTATACCACTTAGTAATTCCAATAAAGCCGCTGCTTCATAGTATTAAAAAGTTCGGGTGAGAGTTTTGTTCCTGTCTTGCGAGTTTTGCAGTGGAGCTATGCACCTGATGGCAGCGCCATTTATAATGGCGCTGCCCTGCTATCATTCAGGGAGTGCCGGTGCGAGCGTAACAAAAAACTCAAAAGGCAGAAATAATGCTCTTACCCGAACTGTATTATCTTTTCTGCAGCGGCTTATACAACTACTATACGGTCTTCCACTCGATATTGATGGAGATGGGTTCTGCCGCAGCCATCTGTTTATAAATTTCGTAACGTTCTCTTGCATGAAGCTCCGCCTGTCTGAAGAGCTCTTCCGACTTCTCCGGGAAGGACTGCGCCAGTGAACTGTATCTGACTTGACCCAAGATAAATTCCCGGAAGCTTTCCGTAGGTTCCTTGGAATCCAGAATGAAAGGATTCTTCCCTTCTGCCTTTAAGGTCGGGTTATACCGGTAAAGATGCCAGTAACCGGCCTGAACCGCTTTCTTTATCGTCGCCATGCTCCGACCCATACCTTCCTTGATACCATGGTTGATACAGGGTGCATATGCAATAATCAGAGAAGGCCCATGATACTCTTCTGCCTCGCGTAGTGCTTTGATCAGTTGGGTGTTATCCGCATTGATTCCCACCTGGGCTACATAGACATTGCCGTAGGACATCATCATACGTCCGAGATCCTTCTTTCCCTGTTTCTTACCGGAGGCTGCAAACTTGGCAATCGCAGCGATCGGAGTGGATTTTGAAGATTGCCCGCCGGTATTGGAGTATACCTCAGTATCAAATACCAATACATTAACATCCTCACCGGAAGCCATAACCTGATCCAGACCGCCGTAACCGATATCATAAGCCCAGCCGTCACCACCGACCAGCCAGATGCTCCGCTTCGTCAGATAATCCCTATTCTGCTTAATATTGTTTACTATATCCATTGTTTCTACATCTGTAGAAACAAAGTTCTCCAGTACATCAATGAGTTTATTTCCAGCTTCACCGGAAGCACTGCCTTCTTCCTTATAATGCAGCCAATCATGGCAGGCTTCCTTTACCTTCTCTTCAACGTTCTTATCGATCAGGATTCTCATATCCTGAGCCAGCTTATTCCGAAGCTGTTTTACTGCCAAGTACATTCCAAAGCCGAATTCCGCATTGTCTTCAAAAAGGGAATTTGCCCAGGCAGGTCCTTTTCCTTCCCGGTTTACCGTATATGCGGTGCTTGGAGCTGATGCTGCCCAGATCGAGGAGCAGCCGGTCGCATTGGCAATCATCATCCGTTCGCCGAAGAGCTGAGTGACCAGCTTAATATAAGGAGTCTCTCCACAACCGGCACAGGCACCTGAGAATTCAATCAAAGGAGCCTTAAACTGACTGTCCTTGAAGGCAGTACCATAAGCCACACTTTCCTTGAAGCTGACCTTCTCTACCGCATACCTCCAGTTTTCCAGTTCTCTCGGCATCTGCGTTCCTATGGGTTCCATAATGAGTGCTTTCCCCTTGGCAGGGCAGATATCGGCACAGTTACCGCAGCCGGTACAGTCCATGGGACTGATCTGTATCTTATAATGATAGCCTTCCAGATTCTTACCGCTTGCCGGCTTCGTCACAAAGCTTTCGGGGGCCTTTGCAACCTCTTCCTCATCCAGCAGGAACGGGCGGATGACGGAGTGCGGGCAGATATAGGCACATTGATTACATTGGATACAACGTTCCATAATCCATTCCGGGACATTAACGGCAATACCTCTCTTCTCATAAGCTGTAGTACCGGAAGGGAAGGTTCCGTCCTCACGACCCTGGAAGGCGCTGACCGGAAGATCTCCGCCCTTCATGCCGGTCATCGGACGCATGATCTTTTTAATAAATTCCGGTTCCTCGGTATCGGCAACAACCTCTGTATCAGACTCTTTCCAGGCTTTCGGAATATCAACCTTCTTTATTGCATGGATGCCCTGGTCAACAGCATCTTCATTCATCTTAACGATCTTCTCGCCCTTTTTTCCATAAAGCTTATGAATACCTGCTTTTAATTCCTTCACATAGACATCGTCAGGAAGTACTCCCGTCAGCTTGAAGAAGGCACCCTGCATGATCATATTGATGCGGTTACCGAGTCCGATATCCTGCGCTATCCCGATGGCATTGATGGTATAGAACTTCACTTCTTTTTCTGCCAGCTGCTTCTTCATAATATTCGGAAGGTGTTCCTCGAGCTCCTTTTCCTCCCAAAGTGTATTGAGGACAAAGGTGCCTCCCCGCTTAATACTTTGCAGCAGGTCATATTTATTGATATAGGATTGGTTGTGACAGGCTACATAATCTGCATGGGATACCAGATAAGTGGAACGAATCGGATCCTTACCAAAGCGCAGATGGGATACTGTCAAACCGCCGGACTTCTTGGAGTCATAATCAAAGTATGCCTGAACCTTTAAATCCGAATGTTCTCCGATAATTTTGATTGCTTGTTTATTCGCACCAACCGTACCGTCGGAGCCCAGTCCCCAGATCTGGCAGGAGATCATATCCTCCGGCTCTGCCTGAAGCTCCTTCATCGGCTGAAGAGAGGTCTTCGTCACATCATCATCAATACCGATCGTAAAGAAATTCTTTGGTTTCTCTTCCCTCAGATTATGGTATACAGCAGCGATATGAGTCGGATTCGTATCCTTGGAGCCCAGACCGTAGCGTCCGCCATAGATTTCAGGAGCTTTCTCTTTACCGGCATAGCAGGCGCAGATATCCAGGTAAAGCGGTTCCCCGTTTGCTCCCGGTTCCTTCGTTCTGTCCAGAACCGCAATTCTTTTTACGGAGGAAGGAATACAGTGCAGGAAATGTTCCATCGAGAAGGGCCGGTACAGATG